>JAIRJU010000068.1 GCA_031260485.1 Pseudomonadales bacterium
TCAGCCAGTTCGCCCGCAATCGGCTGAAGTCCATGCAGCGGCGCGCCCCGTTGGCCGCCGCTTTCTGGAAACAGGCTGATCTTGCTTTTTGATGTCATGTATTTATACGGGACTCAATATTACGCCAAAAATATAACTACCATTATAATTTTTCACATTGTCAGAGTCTGTTAGTACAAGTGTAAGTAATTTATCATGAAATCCATAAAGCCAGACTGCTTCGACTTTTGATGCTTGTTTTAGTATATAATTGATAAATTTATTATGTAACTCATTCATTGTTTTTACCAATCTTTTCCCCTATAGCTATTCTAATAAGAGCATTTCGTGTAATTCCATTGCGTGTCGCCATAGCATCGAGCACCTCCCATAACGACACGTGCAGCAAGACTGAGCAAGTGCGAGATGGGGGCTTAGTGCCGATGCCAAGGCGATTGTTGGGGCGGCCTTTGAGGCCATAGTATTTGATGTCAGCCACCGATCGCCTCTTGATCAAAGATCTGTCTTGCCTCTTGTGCCAAGCGGGATGCTTGCGCTATGTGTGCCTGAGTTAATGGAGTAGGCTGCGCTATTTTTTAATAGCCCGCTGGTAATCCTCATTTTTTGCATAATTTGAGAGTGGCAGAGAAACATGCAGATTGTAAGTGCTTTTGTAGGCACTTTTTTAATTTGTCGCGGTGAAACCTTGATTTTGCTGGCTGTTTGCATCCCTCCCTCACCGTCACTTATATTGCCCTCAATAAATCACTGCACCTTATGCAGTGAGGGAGGGTTGAGAACTCAGGGTTCGACAAGCGTTGACGTAGTCAGCGTGTGGCACGCTGAAGGCGCCCCGCAGAGTGAGCCGGCAGCGACGAATCATCTCTTCCTCACCGCCGCTTTCTCCATCAATTACGAATGCCAGTTTTTATAAAAAGTTGGTTATTTGTCTTCCAATTAAAAATATAACTCCGTATATTCCGCGCCTTCGTTACAGGAGCCTTGCCTCTATGTCATTTGTGAATCAGAACAGCCGGTCCATGCCCGCCATGCAGCAAGTGCATGTGCGTGCGCACGCCCGCCGATTCGTGATTCGCAAACACATGCGCCTAGTGGCCGTTCTGTAATTCGTAACACAGATTCAGGCCGCGCCGGTGGCCTGAATCGAATCGCTGTTTTTCGTTTTCCGCTTTTCGTCTTCCCTTCAGTTTCCACGCGGCGTCGGCCCAGACTTCGCCCGTGCCGTTTTGGCGCGGGCTTTTTGGGAGCCGTGTCATGCCGCCAACCTTACGCCTGCTGCAGCGTATGCAGCGCACGCTCGCCTTGTGGTTACGCCCCGCTGAACCGGGGCCACAGGCGCGCGATCTCAACCTGCGGACGACTCCGCTACCAGAACAAGTGGAACTGCATCAAGGCCAGTTGCCGCCACGACTGCCGCCTGATCCGAACGCAGAACGCCTGCGCCGTTGGCGCGAGCGGCAACAGCGCTCGCGGGCGGGGCCCTGGCAGATGAAATAGATCAGCATGAAGGCGGGGGATCCTTGGCATGGAGGAATCGAGGTGGCTACCTTGTCGTAAGCGGCAGGTGTCTTCCGCATTGCCGCCCCGGCAGTGTGGGCAGCATCGGTAAGCGCGGAGGGAATAAGAATGCACAAGCCCGAGAGTTTCCTGGCGAACGCTGGGTTGTTGCGTGATTTCGTCAAATTCAAGTCCAACTTGAAACGGCTCTTGGCGCGAATAGTCGAACGCCAAGACATCGACGATCTCTTGCAGGAAACCTACATACGGGTTTGCTTCGCCGCCGAGAAAACTGACATTACCAATGCCAAATCCTTCTTGCTGAAAACCGCGCAGAACCTTGCCTTCAATCATGTTGCCTCCGCTTACCAGCGCCGTGTTCAACTCGAAGACTTCTCCAGTTCAGACTTTGAACCCTTGACGCCGGATTTTGAATCACAGTTTGAATCCAAGGAAAAATTTCTGGCTTTTTGTTCGGCTTTGCGCGAACTGCCGCCGCAATGCCGTAAAGCCTTCGTGCTCAGGAAGGTATATGGGCTCAGTCAGCAGGAAATCGCCGCAGCGCTCGCCATCAGTGAAAGCACAGTGGAAAAACACGTGGCAAAGGGCTTGCAGTTGTGCCGCGAAGCGATGTTGCGAATGGGACACATGGAATCAGGATTGAAACAAGGTGAAATGAAACAAGGTGGAGCCAAACATGCAAAGCAGTAAGGCACAGGAGAGAGTCAGTGTGTGCGCGGGCAGGGTAGCCGAAGAGAGCGGGTTATGGCTGGCGCGGCTCGATCGCGGGCTGAGCAACGCGGAGCACGCGCAGTTGCTGCGCTGGTTGCGCCAGCCCGCCAACGCGGCGGCGTTGTGGGATCTGGCGGCGTTCTGGCAGGTATCGGCATTGCTGGGCGATCTGCGGCTGGCGGCGGCTGCGGATACGGCTCATGCGCAGACTAGGTTCGCGGCTTTTCACCCTGCGCGCCGCTGGGTGGCACTCGCGGCCACGGTAGTGCTGGCCATCGGTTTGGTTGGGTACTTTCAGGTCTTTAGCCCACTGGCGCCACCGCGCGTCGCGCAGTTTGAACACAGGTACCAGACGGCGGTTGGGGAGCACCTCACCCATATGCTGCCTGACGGCTCTGCGGTGAGCTTGAATACGGATACCTCCGTGCAAGTACGTTATTTCAATAATGAACGATTGATTTATATTCTGCACGGCGAGGCACATTTTACGGTGGCGCATGATACTACCCGGCCTTTTGGCGTGCGTGCGGGCGATCACATCGTGCAGGCGGTGGGCACCGCCTTCAATGTGCGTCTGCAAAGCCTGGGCGATGTCGAAGTGATGGTAACCGACGGCGTGGTTCGCATTCTGGATGAAAACACCTCCAGCGCTGCCACGCCCATGGCGGACACAGAGCCGCAATGGTGGCTGCATCCCGTACTCGCCTCCAGCGTGAGCAAAGGGCAAGTGGCCAAGCTGGCGGAAGCGGGCGCTGAACCTGTGCTGGTCATCACGCAACTGAATGCCGATGACATCGCCGCCAAGCTGGCCTGGCAGCACGGCGAGCTGGTATTTGCGGGCGAGCCTTTGCAAACAGTGCTGGATGAATTCGGACGCTATACGAGCACCCGCTTCATTCTTGCCAGCGAGACTATGGCCACGGTGCGCGTCGGCGGCTTTTTCAAGGCGGGAGACATCGACAGTTTACTGGCCAATCTGAATGAAAATTTCAAAATAGACGCCGAACGCATGGTCGATGGCCGCATTCGATTATTTCCCAGCGAATGACCACGAAATCGCGTAACGAATCCCAGTAGAGGAAGCATCCCGCCTGTTTTGTCCTTAGCCATGAACACACTTTTTATACCGGAGTCGGTTGCAAAGAAACGCTACGGCGTAGCCGGTGTGTTGGTGGCGTTGTTGTGCCTGCCTCGTGTGGCCCTTGCCGCCGAGGAAGGCCGGGTCAGGTTCACGATACCCGAGCAGCGCGCGGATCGTTCACTTACCGCCTTTGCGCGTCAGGCGGGTTTGTCGGTGCTGTTTCCCTTTGATGAGGTCAGCGGCATCACCACCAACAAGGTGGAAGGCACGTTTGTGATTGAAACCGCCATGAAGCTGCTGCTCGATGGCACCGGTTTGGTGGCGGAAATCAAAGCAGGCGAGCGTTTGACGGTTCACCTGGCGCGCGCTGGCGAGCAAGCGGGCGGCAAGACCGCTGCGGTGACGAGTGCGGCGGCCTCATCGAGATCCGCCGCTTCCTCCAGCGTGATCGCTGCGGAAAAACCGGCGTCTGCGCGGCTTGAAGAAGTTGTGGTGACGGGATCGCGGATTCGTCGTGATGGTTTCAATAGCGCCGTACCCACTACGGTATTGGGAAGTGACATGCTGCAAGCACTGAATATCCGCAACATGGGCGATGCGCTGGGGCTAGTACCCGCCAATCTCAGCAATTGGAGCCCCACCGCCAAGCCCGGCGGGAACAAGAGCGTGCCCTTGAATGTGTTCAATGGGCTTAATCTTGCCAACTTGCGTGGCCTCAATCCGGTTTATGGTTCGCGCACGCTCACGTTGGTTGATTCACGGCGGCACATTCCCACCAACCAGGGCGATGGTGTGGATATGAACATGCTGCCGGCAATTTTGATCGATCATATCGAAATTGTGACGGGCGGCGTTTCCGCCTCTTATGGCTCTGGCGCCATCGGCGGCGCGGTCAACTTGTTGCTCGATCACCATCTGGATGGTCTGAAAGTCGATGCCAATTACGGCGCCACCACTCAAGGGGATGGCAGGGATCGTTATTACGGCGTTGCCTGGGGCGGCCAGGTGGGCCAGAGCGGGCGGCTGATACTGGGCGTGGAAACGCAGCTCATGGATTCTGTGGATAACTGCATCGAAACGCGCACTTGGTGCGCACGTGGCGCGTCGTTGCGCGAGAACCTGAATTACGCCAGCAATGGCGCTCCCAATTTCGTCTACCGTGAAAACGTTCGTTCCGATATGAGCGCGCGTGGCGTGTTGCCCTTGCTGGGCAAGGAGTTCAACGTGGCGGGAACGGCGGTAGTGCCCTATCAGCACAGCGATGCATATCAGGTCGGTGGCAGCGGCCAGCACATTTATCTCGATACGACGCTGCGTACCAATGTCGAAAGGCAGGTTGGCTATCTCAGCTACGACTATCGGCCTAACCCGGATTCTCACCTGTTCGTGGAAGCAGGAGCAGGGCAGGTGCAATCGTGGACGCCGCAAGATGGCATTGATCTCTTCAACGCCCGTCTGCAGCCGGACAACTTTTATCTCAATGCGCTTGAGGACAATCCCTGTGCGGCCATGGCAGAGAACTGCCTCCTCAACAAGGATTTCAGCGCGCAGGTACAGTCGGTGAACGCTACCAAAACGGCGCTGCGCCGCCTGAGCGTCGGCGCTGGTGGCCGTTTTGGCGCATCGAGCTGGACCTGGGATGGCTACTATCAACAGGGCCGGTCTGAAATGAAACAAGTGGTATACAACACCCGGCACGCCTTGCGTATGTTGCTCGCGCTCGACGCCGTGGATGACGGCACGGGCCATCCGATTTGCCGCGCCACACGTGATGGCCTGGCAGCGGACTTCGATGGTGATCCGCGCCTGGCCGAAGGCTGTGCCCCTCTCAATCTGTTCGGCACCGGCGCCATCGAGGCACCGTCTTACGATTATTCATGGGGGAGCTTGAGCGAGGATTCCCTGGTAAGGCAGAACATGGCGGAGCTGGTAGTCTCGGGCAAGCTCTTCCAGGGCTATGGTAGCGGCCCCTGGCATGGCGCCGTGGGTTGGTCCTGGCGCGATGAAACGCTGGATAACCTCGCCGACACCACACAGCCAGACTATATCCGCACGGATTACAACAGCCAGTACGGCGAAAGTTTTGGTGGCCGCGTGGAAGTGGCTGAACATTTCGCGGAGCTGGAAGTGCCGCTCACGCGCAGCGCCGATCTGCAATTTGCTACGCGGCGTTCGTTTTACAAGAACACGGCAGGCATGGGCACTGGCGTGGAAGGGCACAAATCCCGCTACGACATCACGACCTGGAAAGCCAACGGCAGTTGGGACGTGAGCGATTGGCTCAGGCTGCGCGCGTCGAGATCGCGCGACATGCGTGCGCCGAATTTCCGTGAACTGTATTACGGCAAGGTATTTTCGCGGGGCGGCAATTTTGGCTATTGCGGCAATCCCTGGACCGGCAATCATTTCGACGGCTGGTACACCTTCACCGGCGATCCTTGCCGCGCTGAGCTACACGGGAACCTTGATCTTGGGCCAGAACGCTCGGACACCACCACGTTCGGCTTCGCTCTCAACCCGGCTAGAAACGACCTGCGCTTGGCGGTGGATTATTACGCGATCAAGATCCAGGACGCCATCTCGCCGGGGAGCTGGTTTTCCACGATCGATCAATGCTATCTGCAACGCGATCCCGCTTCCTGTGCCTTGATTGAAGGGCCGCTTTTGAATCCAGATGACCCGCTGGGCGGTTTCTCGCGCCTCGACGTGGCGAGTTCGAAATCACAAAACCTGCGTTCCTATGCCAGTACTGGCCTCGATGTGGTCTTTGATTTAACACGATCGTTCAAATTTGGCACGCTGGCAACCCGGCTCTTGGCGTCGCACACGCTGGCGCAATGGGTGCAACCTACTCAAGGGTCGCCAGCGCTGCAAAACATTGCCGGTGTTTCCGGCACACCAAACAGTGGCGCCGACTGGGAGCCCGCACCGCGTTGGTCGGCGCAATGGTTCACCACGCTAACGCGCGGGCCAATCGGCATCACGGTACAGGCCAAGTATGTCAGCGCGGGTCTCAAGAACGCCGCTTATATCGGGCCAGGGCAAGACGGCTTTGCAGCGGGCACGCAGAACAGCATTGATGACAACCGTGTGCCGAGCTATCTCATCTGGGGGCTCAACGCTGCCTATGACATTGGTTTGAATGTAGGGGGTTTGAAAACAGGGAGTTTGAAAGCAGGGCGAGCACAACTATTCGCCAGCATCCAGAACCTTTTCGACAAGGATCCACCGCTCATCGGCACCGGCATCGGCGGCACCAATCCGGTGTTGTTCGACACCGTGGGGCGGCGCTACGAATTCGGCATGAGAGCCAGATTTTGAGCAGTGCCATGATCCAAGGTCCGCACAGCGTGAGTAAGCGCAGCATCACTGTCGTCTACTGAGAGAACACTAGCGCCATGGTCAATAACCTGTTTCGTCACCGTTTACCGCGTGCCTGCGGCGTTCTGTGTCTTTGGCTAGGATTCGCTCTGAGCCCAAGGCCGTGGGCCCAAGCGCAGGTGATAAGCCCTGCACAACTGCATGATGCCGCGCTTGCAGCACTTGGCGGCAGTGATCTCACCGGCCTTACCTTTACTGGCGCAGGCTTCGACGCTTGCCTGGGGCAAGCCTGGGCCATCGAGGAAGGCTGGGCGCGTTGGGAGTTGACTGGCTATCGCCGTGTCATCAACTACGACAGCGGCAGCTCGCGCCATACGGCACAGCGGCGCGCGGGCCTCGATCCGCAAAAGATCGGCGGTTGCGGCGCGCAGCCCAATGCGCGTCCCGCCGCGCAAAATGGCTTCATCGATACTTCCTCGATCTGGAACGATCAGCTTGTGATCTGGCTAACGCCGCATGGCTTTCTGCGGCTTGTGGCCGCAAACTCAACCGTGATTGAACGAGACGGAGATCTCTGGCGCGCAACGCTGCATCCAACGCGCAATGGCGTAACCTACACTATGATTGGCCGCTTCGACGAAAACCATCAACTTCGTTCCATAACCACATGGGTAGACGACTCTGTATTCGGTGACATGGAAGTGCTGGCGGAGTTTGGAGACTACCGAGATTTTGGCGCGCTTTGGTTTCCAGCCACCTTGTCGGTGAAGGAGGGCGGCTCGCCCACGTTTTATCTGGCGGTAGAGAGCGCTGTACCGAGTACGCAGGCGGTACAAAATGACCTGCCTCGCCGAAATGGCGCAGCGCCTGCGGCAGTGGCACCGCTTTTCAGCGAAATCGGGCCAGGGGTGTTCGTCTTTTATGGCGGTTATCAATCGGTGGCCGTCACCTTCGATGACTACGCGGTAGTGATCGACGGATTGCAAAGCGATGCGCGCGTGCATGAGTTGCTCGCTCTCGTCAAACAAGCGATCCCGGGCAAGCCCATTCGCTATGTCGTCAGCACTCATTCGCATTTCGATCATGCCAGCGGCTTGCGCCAGTTTGCCGCGGAAGGCGCCACCATTCTCACCCATCAGATGAACGTGGCGTTTTTCCAGCGTGTCTTGTCCAGGCCCAGAACCTTGCGTGGCGCTGCTGCCACTGAACCGGCTGTTGTCGCGGTGAAAGTGCAGGGTGTCACTGATCGTTTTGAGATCAGTGACAGTGCGGGGCAAGTGCTGCGGTTGTATGCGCTGCCGCCGAATGCTCATGCCGCCGATATGCTGATTGCTTACCTGCCCGGTACTGGAACGCTCGTAGAGGCGGATCTGCTGCAACCCTGGATCAACCCGGCATTCGCTGGCGACGGCGGCGGGCCGCATCCGTTTCTGGTGCAACTCGCTACCGATCTGGATCGCCTCGGTATCGAGTACGAGCAATTCGTTCCCATCCACGCGCCGCCCAATCCGCCCACGATGGATCGCCAAGCACTCTATCTTACGGGCGCGGAACTGTTCGAAAGGGCCTGCGCGGCTTGCCACGGCGGTAATGGCCGCGGTGGCCAGATTGCGCCTTCGCTGCTGCCGCGTGTTGCCAGTGAAGAGGATGTTGGCCTGCTGGCTTTTTTGCGTACCGGTAATCCTGAACGCGGGATGCCGCCTGCTGCGCTTGCGGACACCGAGTTGCCGCAGCTCATCGCGCATCTGCGCTTTCTGGTGGCGACGGCGGATGAGGTTGAAACCGCAGTGGTGTCGGCTGAGCGGCGGCCACGCAATCGCGTGGTGGAGAATTTTAGACCGCTTGATGAAAAAAACCTGCTCGATCCAGATCCTGCCGATTGGTTAGGGTTCAGCCGCCAGCCGGATGCGCAAAACTTCAGTCCGCTGAACCAGATCACTACCTCGAATGTCCGTGCCTTGGGCCTGGCCTGGGCGCGGGGCCTGCCAAACGCTCTGCGTGACGCCATACCGCTGGTACACAACGGCGTCATGTATCTGGCCACCTCGGAATCTAACGTGATGGCGCTCGATGCCACTACTGGCGATCTCATCTGGGAGTATCGCCGTGTCGATGCCGATACCTCCATTGGCGAACCAGGCCGCGCCAAAACGCTGCTGCTGCTCGATGACCTGCTGTATTTCATGGCACCGGACTCAACGCTGGTGGCACTGGAGGCCGCCAGTGGGGAAGCCAGATCTGGGACGCTCGATCCAGATAACGAAAAACTGAAGCCTTACTACCCCTATTTAGCGGGTGACACCACGAATCAAAATCTGAACCAGGAACACCGGTTGACGACCGCAGGCAATCTGACCTTTGAGGGCGGTAGTGAAGGCGATGGTGAGCGGTACTATCGCGCCAAAGACACTGGCAGTGGCGCGCGATTGTGGCAAACGACGCTGAGCGGGCCGATCTTAGGCGGCAACATCACTTACGCCGCGCAAGGAAGGCAGTACGTGACGGTGAGTGTCGGCGTCAGCACGGGCGAGGCGGCTCTTTACGTGTTCGCCTTGCCAGTAGCGCAGGCCGCCTTTGCGCCAGTGGCGGCGCCCAAGACCGCAGGCGTAAGCATCGGCCATGCGCATTTCGTGGTGCCCGATACCGCCAGACAAGCGGCAATCTGGCAAAGCCTTGGTGCCGAGCCGGTGGCCGTTGAGGAGATAGCGGTTGGGGAGATGGCTGTTGGAGAGATAGAAATCCTGCAATTACCAGGCATTTCCCTCTGGTTTTCCCCAGGCGAAGCGCGGCTAGCCTCACCTCAAACCAGCGCCAATCACCTGGGTTTCAGCGTGCGCGATTATGCCGAGTACAAGGCCAAATTGCAGGAAAACGGCGCCACGTTCTTCTACGACAGCGCCGACAACGGCCAGATACTCGCCGATCTCCCCGGCGGCATCCGCGTGGAAATTCTTGTCGATAAAAACCAGAGTCAAGCGATTGTTTTTCATCATCTGCATGTGGCGGCGCATGACACCGTGGCCTTGCGTGATTGGTATATGCGGGTGTTTGGCGCGGAGGCGGGAGAGCGGCGCGGTTTGCCATCGGCGCTGCTACCGCAAGGCCGGATAGACATGCTGGGCATCAATGGCTCAGCGCCACAACCCTCCCATGACGGCGCCTTTGATCACATCGGGTTTGAGGTGGCCGATCTGGCGGCGTTCGCGCAGACGCTCGAGGAACAGGGCTTGCGCGTTGATGTGGAACCAAGCCGCGGCAACGCACTTGGGTTGACTCGCGTGTTTTTGACTGATCCCGCGGGAACCTCTATCGAAGTGAGCACAGGGCTCTCCAATGTCGAGCATTGAAACCAAGAGGCAGAGATGACACTGATGACTAGGTTTATCCGCGGCGCAACACTCCTCTTGGCCGCTGGCGCCACCCTGGCGCAGGTGCCGCACTATGTGCCGGTGACGCAAGCCATGCTGGAAAATCCCGATCCAGCGGATTGGTTGATGTTCAGCCGCACTTACGATGCCCAGCGCTACAGTCCGCTCGATGAGATCAATGTGAGCAATGTCGGCAACTTGGCCTTGGCATGGACTTCGCTGCTTGGGGCGGGCAATACCGAAACGATTCCTCTGGTGCATGATGGCGTGATGTACGTGGTGATCCCAGGCGCCGCTGTGCAGGCGTTGAACGCGGCGACAGGAGAGGTGTTATGGCACTATGCGCGCCCCGTCACCCAAGCGCTCGGCGGCGCCGCCCGCACCAAGAGTCTTGCCATCTTCGGCGACACTATTGTTTACACCGCGCCGGACAGTTTTGTCGTAGGCCTTGATGCTCGCAGCGGCGCTTTGCGCTGGGAAACGCAAGCGGGTACACGTGGCCATACCTCCGCACCGCTCATCGTGGGGGGATTGGCGATCACTGGCGGCGCCTGTGCTGGCAACCGCGACAACTGCTACATTGCCGCGCATGAGGTTACGAGTGGCAAGGAAGTATGGCGCTTCTACACCACACCCGCGCCAGGCGAGCCCGGCGACGACAGTTGGCACGGCGCACCGCTGAACAACCGCCAAGCCTCCACCTGGGGCCTGCCCGGCAGCTACGATCCTGCGAGCGGTATTTTGTACTGGGGCGTCGCCAATGCGATGCCGGATCATCGCGCCGCCCGCCACGGTGGCGATCCTGCCGGTACCGGCGTGAGCACGCCGGCGGATCTCTACAGTAACTCCACGCTCGCACTCGATCCGAAAACTGGCACGCTGCACTGGTATTACCAGCACCTGCCTGGCGACGATTGGGATCTGGATGCCACGCATGAACGTACGCTGCTCGATACGCCACTGACTCTCGATCCACGCTATGTCAAATGGATCAATCCCGCCCTGAAACCGAGCGAACGGCGCGAGGTAATGGTGACAGTGCCCGAAGGCGGCGGCATCTGGGCGCTGGACCGGCACAGCGGCGAATTTCTGTGGGCCACGCCCTTTCCCTATGATGCCGCGGAATTCTGGCTCGATCATATCGACCCAGACACCGGCAAGGTGAGGCTCAAATGGGACCTGGTGTTCAAAAATCCAGGAGAAACCAAAACTCTTTGTTACTGGAACACTCGCAGCTATTGGCCAACGTCTTATCATCCAGGAACCAATGCGCTTTATACCTCTTACAGCGATGTGTGCCGTGAATTGACCTTGGCCAGCGTGGAGCGCCCCGAGAGTTGGCACGTGGTGCCGCGCCCTGGCAGCGATCCCACGGCCCTGGCGGGGCTCGCAAAAATCGACATGGCCACGGGTGAAATATTGCGCTTCGACACCGGCAAGGTGCCGGGCAATGGTGCTTTGCTGACCACGGCAGGCAACCTGCTGTTCCATGGCGACATGAACCGCCGCTTCAAAGCCTTTGATGTGCGCGACGGCAAACTGTTATGGGAAACGGTGCTGGGTGGCAACGTCTCCGTCAGCACCATCAGCTATGCCGTGAATGGCAGGCAGTACATTGCGGTGATGACGGGTGAAAACCTGAAATTCACTGAACTTTTGAGCTTGAACCCTGAACTGAGTACACCAAGAGGGCACAACGCCATTTACGTTTTTGCGTTGCCGGAATGAAGTAAGGGTCAGTAGTGAATTCAGACTTTTCATTGCAACTTTCAAGATAAGAATCTTAGTTCCCGCATCAAATCTGTTGCAGCCGGTCGCCCCCGTACCCCACCCGGGGACGCCCCCCACTAC
>JAIRJU010000019.1 GCA_031260485.1 Pseudomonadales bacterium
GCCGGCGATGCTCGCGCGCACGTTCGTAGATGTTTTGTAACGACCATACCGATAACTCCTTGGCAACTGCCGCGATAAGCCCATCCCAATCACCACGGACGTTTTGCCGGAACAAGCGCGCTGTGGGATACCACGGGCTATCAGTACGCTCCGCCAGCCAGCGCCAATCAGCGGTATAAGAGAGCAGTACCCACACCGGCTTGCCCAGCGCGCCTGCGAGGTGAGCAACGGCCGTATCCACGGAAATGACCAGATCGCATTGTGCGATGGCCGCCGCCGTGTCGCCAAAATCGGTGATAGCCGTATCAACACGTCCGATTGGCAGCCGTGCCAGCGCAGGCAAATCCTGCTCGCGATATTCCGCCTGCAAGCTGACAAAGCTAAGGCCGGGGATATTGAACAAGGGCGCCAGGCGTTCCAGAACAAGACTGCGGTAGTGCCCACTGGCATTGCCTGCGCCGGAAGACCATACCAGTCCAACCCGTGGCCGCGTGGAGCGCGGTAGACGCTCTTTCCACATCGGTAGCCGTTCGTGCGGGATCGTCAGATAAGGATGCGCTGGGATGGTGTCGAGCCGCGTACCGAGAGCGAACGGCAAGCTCATCAGCCCGCATTGCAGATCGAAACGCAAGGGAGGCTGGCCTTCCACTTCTATGATGGTGCCGTCATTGACAATCGATTCCATCACAGTGAGGCCGTCGGCAATCGATCCGAGCACGGCATGAAGCGCCTTGGGGACGGCGAGAATGATGTGTGCGATTTTAGCCTTCACCAGCGGCACAAAGCGCAGCATCTGAATGCTGTCGCCCAGGCCCTGTTCGGCGTGGAGCAATAGCGTCTTGTCTTTGGCGGTCTCGCCACGCCACTGCTGCTGCTGGGTGAATGGCCGCAACTCTCCTCTAGCGGCGCCTCGCCGCCAGCGCCATTCTTCCCGCCAACGCCATTCATAAAGGGCAAACCCGTTGGCGTAGTCGCCCAGCCGGAGCAAGGCTATTCCTCTCTCGACTTGCAGAACAGGCGTATGGGGATCCAATGCGCTGGCGCGGTTATAGTTTTCCAGTCCCTCGGCATAACGGCCTAGCAAGGTCAGCACTTTGCCGCGTTCATGGAGGGCTTTGGCGAAGTACGGCGCGAGTGTGATGACTCGGTCATAGCTCACCAAGGCTTCCTCAAAACGGTCGAGCATTCCCAGTATCAAGCCACGCTGATGATGCGCATGAACCGCATTCGGTGCGAGCGCGATGGTATGGTCAAAACTCTCCAGCGCCTCGGCATAATGATTGAGCTTGGCCAAGGTCATACCAAGGTTCGTGAGCAGGTCCACGTGATCGGGTTTGAGGGCCACCGCGCGAGTGAAACTCGCCAAGGCTTCTGCATCGCGATTCAGCGTACAGAGCGCCGCACCGCGGTTGTTATGCGCCTTGGCATGATCCGGCTGACGTGCGATGAGCGCGTCATAGTCGGCAATCGCCTCCAACAGCCGCCCATTTCGCTGGTGCTCGAGCCCGCGTTGGTAGAGGTTTTGTAACGACCACGCCGATAATGCTGTGGCGACGTCTGTAATGACACTATCCCAATCGCCACGGCTGCTTTGCCGGAACAAGCGCGCTGTGGGATACCACGGGCTATCGCTTCGCTCCAGCAGCCAGCGCCAGTCAACAATATAGGGGAGTAGCAGCCATAGCGGCTTGCCCAGTGCACCCACCAAGTGAGGGATGGAGGTATCCACCGAGATGACCAAGTCGCAGCACGCGATGGCGGCTGCTGTGTCGCCGAAGTCAGTGAGGGCGGCATCGAGGCGCTCGATGGGTAGCCGCGCCAGTGCAGGCAAATCCTGTTCGTTATATTCCACTTGCAAGCTGACAAAGGTAAGGCCAGGAATGTTGAACAAGGGCGCCAGGCGTTCCAGCGCCATGCTACGGTAGCTGCTATAGGGATTGTGCGAGCTTGCGGACCACACCAGCCCCACGCGCGGCAGTGCGGAGCGTGGTAACCGTTCGTTCCATTGAGGCAGCCGTGCGGGCGGGGGCGTCAGATAAGGCACTTGTGCCGGGATGGTGTCGAGCCGCGTACCGAAGGCGAATGGCAAACTCATCAGAGCGCAGTGCAGATCAAAAGAGGGTAGAGGTTGGCCGATCTCTACCACGGTGATGCCTGCGGCTATTGTGCCGAGCACGGCGTGCAGTGTTTTGGGGAGTTCGAGAATGATGCGTGCGGCTTTTGCCTTTACCAGCGGCAGGTAACGCAGCATTTGCAGGCTATCGCCCAGGCCCTGTTCGGCGTGTAGCAGTAGCGTTTTATCTTGAGCAGTTTCGCCACACCACTGTGGCTGCGTGAGTTGCCGCCGCCACTGTGGGCCTCGCTCCGCGTCCCATTTCAGCCAGCGCCATTCGTAAAGTGTCAGCCCGTTGGCGTAGTCGCCCAGCCGGAGCAAGGAAAGCCCTCTATCGAATTGCAGCACAGGTGTGCGAGGGTCCAGTGCGCTGGCGCGGCTAAAGCTTTCCAGACCCTCGGCATAACGGCCCAGCAAGGTTAACAGTTTGCCGCGCTCATGGTGTGCTCTGGCGAAGTTTGGCGCGAGCGTGATGACTCGATCATAGCTCACCAGCGCTTCCTCAAAACGGTCGAGCATTCCCAGGGTCAAACCACGTTGATGATGCACAGGCACCGCATTCGGCGTGAGCGCGCTGGCGCGGTCAAAACTCTCCAGTGCCGCGTGCGGATGGCCAAGCCGTGCCAGCGTGATGCCGCGGAGATGGTGCCCATCAGCAACATCGGGCGCGAGTGTGACCACACGATCCAAAACCTCCAGCGCTTCGGCATGACGATTGAGCTTGCCCAAGATCATGCCGCGGTTGGTGAGCAGGTTCATGCTGCTGGGCTTGAGGGCAACCGCGTGAGTGAAACTCGCCAAGGCTTCTGCATCGCGATTCAGCGCACAGAGCGCCGCACCGCGGTTGTTATACGCCTCGGCATGATCCGGCTGACGTGCGATGAGCGCGTCATAGTCGGCAATCGCCTCCAATAGCCGCTCGTTTCGCTGGTGCTCGAGCCCACGTTGGTAGAGGTTTTGTAACGACCACGCCGATAATGCCGTGGCAACGTCTGTAACGACGCCATCCCACTCACCGCGCGCGCCTTGCCGGAACAAGCGCGCTGAGGGATACCACGGGCTAGCGCTTTGCTCCAGCAGCCAGCGCCAGTCAGCCGTGTAGTGCAGCAGCACCCAGAGTGGCTTACCCAGTGCGCCCACGAGGTGAGCGACAGAGGTGTCCACCGTAATGACCAAATCACATTGGGCAATGGCCGCCGCCGTGTCGCCAAAATCGCGGATATCGGCGTCGAGACGTTCGATGGGCAGCCGTGCCAGCGCGGGTAAATCCTGCTCACGAAATTCCACTTGCAAGCTGACAAAGGTAAGGCCAGGGATGGTGAACAAGGGCGCAAGGCTCTCCAGCGCAATGCTGCGGCCCTGGCCATGGGGATTGAGCGAGCCTGCGGACCAGACCAGCGCCACACGCGCTTGCGCGGCGCGCGGCAAGCGGGTGCTCCATGTTGCTAGCCGTTCGGGCGGCGCCGTCAGATAAGGCACTTGCGCGGGGATAGTGTCGAGCCGCGTACCGAAGGCGAACGGCAAGCTCATGAGCCCGCAGTGCAGATCAAAGGGGGGTAAAGGCTGGCCTGCTTCTATCACGGTGATGCCTTCGGCACTTGCGCCCAGCACGGCGTGCAGCGTTTTGGGCATCTCGAGCAGGATGCGCGTGACTCTGGCCTTTACCAGCGGCAGGTAGCGCAGCATTTGCAGGCTATCGCCCAGCCCCTGTTCGGCATGGAGTAATAGGGTTTTGTCGATGAGCGGCTCGCCACGCCACGGCGGCTGGGTGAAGTGCCGTACCGTTACCGCGGGAACGGCGCCTGGCCGCCAGCGCGATTCATAAAGTGTCAGCCCCTTGGCGTAGTCGCCCAACCGGAGCAGAGCCATGCCTTTATCGAGTTGCGTGGCGGGCGCCTCTGGATCGAGTGCGCTGGCGCGGTCGAGGCTTTGTAGCGCTTCGGCATAACGGCCAAGCGCATTCAACACGCGGCTACGCTCATAGTGTGCAAGGGCGAAGTTGGGCGCGAGCGCGACAACCCGGTCATAGCTCGCCAAGGCTTCCTCAAAATGCTCGAGGCGTCCCAGCATCAAGCCACGGCTATGATGGGCCTGCATAAAATTCGGCGCGAGCGCGATAGCACGGTTGAAACTTTGCAGTGCCTCGCCGTGCTGACCCAGTTCAGCCAGTACGATGCCGCGGTTATGGTGGCCATCGGCGTTGTCCGGCGCGAGATCGAGCGCGCGATTCAGGCTTTTCAAGGCTTGTGCATAACGTCTAAGTTTGCCCAAGGCCATGCCAAGGTTACTGAGCATGTTCGCGTTGCTGGGGTTGAGCGCCACCGCGCGCGTGAAGCTGGCCAGCGCTTCGTCATTGCGCTCCAGGGCGGCAAGCGCCGCGCCACGATTGCTGTGGGCGCCGGCGTGGTCGTTTTGCTGAGCGATAGCCGCATCATAGTCGGCAATCGCCTCTAGAAGACGTCCATTTCGGTGATGCTCGAGTGCGCGTTGGTAAACATCCGGCGAATACAAAATACTATCCTCAAGGCTACTATTACGAAGAGTAGCAGCTTGGCTGACGCGGCTGTACTAGCTATTGGTATAAGTCTATAGGTAGGAGTTACAGGCCGATTGCTCTATACTGCGCACCCTCCCCCCTTGCCAGATTTCCCTCATGACGACTCCGACCTCCTTCGGCGCGCTAGCGCTGAGCGCACCCGTTCTCCAGGCTTTGGAAAAAGTCGGCTATGAGAAACCCTCGCCGATTCAGGAAAAAACCATTCCGCTCCTGCTCGCTGGGCGCGATGTCATCGGTCAGGCGCAGACCGGCACTGGTAAGACTGCTGCCTTCGCGCTGCCCATCCTCAGCCAGATCGACCTCAAGCAGAGCCTGCCGCAGGCGCTGGTGCTGGCGCCGACGCGCGAGCTGGCCATTCAGGTGGCCGAAGCCTTTCAAACCTACGCCGCCTTCATTCCGGGCTTTCACGTATTGCCGATCTATGGCGGCTCGGATTTCCGCGGCCAGTTGCAGGGCTTGCGCCGCGGCTGCCATGTGGTGGTGGGCACGCCGGGCCGCGTGATGGACCACATGCGCCGTGGCACGCTGGACCTGTCGGGCCTCAAGACCATCGTGCTCGACGAAGCCGACGAAATGCTGCGCATGGGTTTCATCGACGATGTGGAATGGGTATTGGAACAAGCGCCCAAGCCGCGCCAGATTACGCTGTTTTCCGCCACCATGCCGCCGCCGATCCGCAAGATCGCCACGCAGCATCTGCATGAACCGGCGCATGTCACCATCGAGGTCAAAACCGTCTCCGCCGACACCATTCGCCAACGCTACTGGCCAGTGCGCGGCACCAACAAGCTCGACGCGCTCACCCGCATTCTCGAAGCCGAGCCTTTCAACGGCATGATTATTTTCGTGCGCACCAAAACGCTTACCGCTGATTTATCCGACAAACTCGCCGCGCGCGGCTTTGCCAGTTCGCCGCTCAACGGCGACATGTCGCAGCAATTGCGCGAAGCCACCATCGACAAACTGCGCAAGGGCCGCCTCGACATTCTGATCGCCACCGACGTGGCCGCGCGCGGCCTCGACGTGGAACGCATCAGCCACGTAGTGAATTACGACATTCCCTACGACGTGGAAACCTACATTCACCGCATTGGCCGCACCGGCCGCGCCGGCCGCGAAGGCGACGCCATACTTTTCGTTGCGCCGCGCGAGCAACGTTTGCTCGGCGCCATCGAACGCGCCACGCGCAAGAAAATCGAATTGATGGAACTGCCCTCGACAGAACTGATCAACGACCGCCGCACCGCCCGTTTCATGCAGGACATCACCGACACCCTGGCCGAAGGCGAACTGGAATCGTATCTGAACCTGGTACGCCGCTATGAGCAGGAACACAACGTGCCCGCCGAAGAAATCGCGGCGGCGCTGGCCAAGCGCCTGCGCGGCGATCACCCCTTGCTGCTGGCACACACCCGCGAAACCAAGGCAGAAAAAGACGAGCACAGCGACAAACCGCGCCGCAAACGCGAAGCGGCGCCACGCGAGGATCACCGCGCGCGTGAGCACGACGACGACAACGCCTTTGACACCAGCGGCGGCACCTGGCGCGACAAACCCCGCGCCCCACGCCGTGAATTCGCCGCCAAGGATCCCACGGATGCCGGCCCGCTCGAACCCGGCATGGAACGCTTCCGCCTCGAAGTGGGGCACGCGCACGACGTGAAGCCCAGCAACATCGTCGGCGCCATCGCCAACGAAGCGGGCATCGAGAGTAAACATATTGGCCGGATTCAGATCTACGACGAATTCTCGTTCATCGACCTGCCCGAAGGAATGCCCAAGGAAACCTTCCAGCACCTGCAACGGGTGTGGGTGCAAAAACGCCAGTTGCGCATCACCCGTGTCACTGACGCACGTTCCAAAAAGGCGGAAAAGCGCGAGCCCTCATTCAAACGGGAGCGGCATGAAGAGGGAGAAAAACCGCACAAGCGCGCCAAGCTGGCAACAACCGACAAACCGGAAACAAGTGCCAAGCGCGAGAAGAAGCGTCCGCCGTTCAAGCAGTAAATGCTGCGCGTAGAATGACCAGGCTTAGAGCGGCTTTGATTCAAATGCTGGCACTCTTAGCTCGGCGAGGTCTTCTCCCTCTCCCCCAACCCCTACTCAGGAACCTGCGTTATAAATTCCCCTCCTGTGGAGGGGTGCCCGCAGGGCGGGGTGGTACTGCCGTAGGCAGATGAGGCGGCACAAGATAAATTTCCACCCCTTGACCACCCCGTCCGCCTACGGCGGCCACCCCTCCACGGGCGGGGAATTGTCTTACTCAGAAACCTGAGTTCCGGGGCGCAAGTCGGCAGCGCGCGCTGCATGGGACTCTCCCGCAAGCGGGCGAGGGGAGAAACAATACAAACCATTTAGGCAAAAAAGATCTAAGGATTTGTGCTGATGCTTTACCTATCGCCCGCGCCACCCGCCACGCCAATGAATGGCAGTGGCGTGTTCGGCGCTAGATAGGCTGGCAGGCGGCCATCCCATTTATTGATCGCTTGTAACTGAATGTACTCGGCGCCGCCGTTTACCTGGATGGCCTCGGCCTGAATGGCGATGGCGCGGGCCTGGCCTTCGGCTTCGGCGATTTTCTGCTGTGCTTCGACCTGGATGCGTTGCAGATCGCGCTGCGCCTTTTCCGCGTACTGGCCAGCGGTTACCTTGGCTTCGATGGCCTTGTTGAACTCACTGCTGAAGCTGAAATCGGTGATGTTCAAATCGCGCACGGTGACGCCGTATTGCGCCAGCTTGGTTTGCAGACTTTGTGTCATGTTTTCGGAAACCGCCGCGCGCTGTGTGATGAGTTCTTCCGCGATGTAGTGCGAGGTTACCGCTTTGAAGGTTTCGTACAAGCCTGGCACGAGATAATCCGTCTCGTAAGTAAGCGAGGGTGACATGGCGAACAGCGCGCGTGCCCGTTCGGGCGCTACGCTGTAGTTCGCGGTGATGGTGGTGTAGACGTTTTGCAAATCCTTGCTCGAGGCTTCGGCCTGATTGGCGCGGATGACCTGAACACCCACTTTCACCGAATGCACTTGCGCCCAAGGCAGGATGAAATGCAGGCCCGCGCTCAGCACCTCGTCTTGAATTTTGCCGAACACCGTGACGACGCCGACAGTCGATTGCTTGACCGTTTGTAACGAGGCCAAGAGCAGACTGATGGCGCAAACCGTGATGAAGGTCATGGCGCCCGCCTTCAATGACGGTTCGCGCTGTTTGCCGAAATGCAGGGCAAATGCCGCAGAGACGATGAGAGCAACGATAGGTGTTCCGATGATAAAACCCATGGGGCTGGCTCCTTGGTTGAAGTGAGTGGCGAGGTTGTCGCGTTACAGCGTCGCGCAAGCTTACCACTGCTGAATGCGATGCACGTGGCCGTTTTATTTATTTCGCTGCTTTATTCATTCGATTATCTGTGTCAGTACATGGGTGGCGTCTGGCGCCAGCATGAAAGATTGGGTCAGCGCGGTTTCCACGCACAGCATGTGGCGGTAATCCTCGGGGGCAAGGTCGGGAAAGCGCTGGTGCGCGTCGTGCCAAGGATTCCACACCACGAGGCTGTCGTGGCCTTTGGAACTGATGCGAGTATCACCGAGCGGATCGTGCAGCGTTACCGTTTCTACGGGCGTGAGGTGAATGCGGTCGGTCTCCGCCTCGATCCTATAGGGTGCAGGCGTATCGAAGTGCGCCCAGTTGCGGGTTTTGTCTGAATATGGACCTTTGAGTCCATAAAGTTGGATTTGCATGATGTCGGAAACGGCGAAATACGTATGCAGCGCGCCACTGAGTGGCGCGGCCGTGGTGCCGTGATTGCGGGTGCGCAGGCGCAGTTCGAGTTGCGCGCCGATCAGTACCTCGAGTTCCACCGACAGGTGGCCACAATCATGGTTGTCTTGAGGCAACAACAGCAAGCGGTGGCCTTGCACCGAGTGCTCCATGGCGGCGAGATACCAAGGGCGGGTACGTGCGAAACCGTGCGCGGGCAACGCGGGGTTGCTGGGATGCGCGCCGAACCAAGGCCAGCAGAGAGGGATGCCGCCGCGAATGGACTTGCTGCCGTCGAGCTGCGCGGCGCCGCTCAGAAACAAACGCTCGCGGCCATCGCGTTTGGGCGTGTAGTGCAACACTTGCGCGCCGAACAGGGAAAGCGTGGCGCTGGCCAAGGTGTTGGATACTTCCAATAGCGAAACCGCCGGATTGAGGTGTTTTTGGAACACACTGAAAGCTGCCATGAGAACTCCTTCTAATAGGCAGCGCGCAGCTTACTGAACTTGCTGAGCCCTTCCAACCCGGCGTACATAGGCGCGGTGGTTCAGCGCTTACTGTTGTTTTCTCAAGCCCAGCCAGATCAAGGCGCGGAGCAGAAATTCGGGGATGACGCTGAAAACGTAGACGGTTATACCCGCGTGCACCGCCGCTATCCACAGGAATAGCGCTGGGATGCTGCCATGGCGCGACCCGAGAAATGCCGCGGCGGCCAAGGCCCCCAGCACCATGAACAGCGCATTGAAAATATTGTTGGCGGCAATGATGCGCGCGCGGCAGTTGGCGTCGCTGCGTTGTTGGATCAAGGCGTAGAGCGGCACGCAATAGAGGCCGCCAGAGCCGCTGAGCAGTACGAGGTCGAGCAGAATGCGCCAGGTGCTGCCGTGGCTGAGCAAAACGCTGAGCGGCAAGTTTTCGCCGAGCGTGGGTGTGGGCGTGGCGAACGCAAGGTCTATGCCGAAGATCAACATGCCGAGTGCGCCCAGGGGTACCAGCCCAGGCTCGACCAACTTGCCGCGCCGATGAGTGAGTTTGTCGCACAGCAAGGAACCCGCGCCGATGCCCACGCAAAACACCGCCAGCAGCAGCGTGACGCTGCTTTCGTCGCCGCCCAGCACGGTTCTGGTATAGATCGGCACTTGCGTGAGCAGCGTGGCGCCGTACAGCCAAAACCATGACAGTGCCAGAATCGACAAAAACACGCTGCGCTCCTGCCGCGCCAAGCCAATGCAGCGCCAGGTTTCGCGCAAGGGATTGAAGGCGATTTTGAGTTCTGGCACGGGCGCGGGCGCCGTGGGAATGTGGCAACTGGTGTAGAAACCTACACAGGCCATGAGTAGGCAAAGGCCCATGACCCACAGGGCGCCATGTTCCACGCCTGCCAAAAGGCCGCCGCTGAGCGTGCCCAGCAAAATGGCGACGAAGGTGCCGGCCTCCACCAGCGCATTGCCTGCCACCAACTCCGTGGCGCGCAAATGCTGCGGCAAAATGGCGTATTTGATTGGGCCGAACAGCGTTGAATGCAGGCCCAGCAACAGCAGTGAGCCCAGCAGCACGAACAGGTTGTGCAGCCAGAAGCCGAGCGCGGCAATCACGATGATGAGAATTTCCAGCGCCTTGACCCAGCGCGCCAGACGCGCCTTGTCGAATTTATCCGCCAATTGCCCGGCGGTGGCGGAAAACAAAAAGAACGGCAGCATGAGCAGGCCGAGCACGAGGTTCACCAACACCGCAACAGGCAGCGTCGTCCAGGCGGCGGCGTTGAAACTGAACAGCACGATCAACACGTTTTTATAGGCGTTGTCATTGAACGCGCCGAGAAATTGCGTGACGAACAGCGGCGCGAAGCGGCGCTCGCGCAACAGGGTGAACGAGGACGCTTTGCCTGCGTCAGTGGCTGCTTCTGGCGCGGCGCTAGCGGGTTGGGGAGAGTGCTCTGGTTGCATGTTGGTTTCCTCGTTCATGCCGTTTCCGCCAGGCGTTTCAGCGTTACGTAATCGGTTTTGCCTGTGCCCAGGAGCGGCAGTTCATCGAGGCGCACGATCTTGCGCGGCACCGCCAGTTCCGCAATGCCCAGGCGCTGCGCCGCGGCTTGCAACGCGGCGCGGTCGAGCGTGGCATCGGTTGTGAATAGCACCAGCGCCTCACCCTTGCTGGCATCCGGCTGGCTGCTCGCGGCATGTAGCCCCGCGGGAGCGGCGGTTTGCGCTAATTTTTCGATGGATTCAAGACTGATCATTTCACCTGCGATCTTGGCGAAGCGCTTGACGCGCCCAACGATGTGCACGTAACCCTCACTGTCCACATGTACGATGTCGCCGGTGTCGTACCAGTGCACGCCTTGCGCTGAACTGAGCGCTTGCACTACGCCAGGGTTATCCGCTTTCAGATAGCCGCTCATCACATTGGGGCCGCGCACGTGCAGCAAACCGCCGTGATCGATGCCAGGCACGCTTTGCAGGTGGTATTCGATGCCGGGCAGAAATTGCCCGACACTGCCGCTGCGATGCGCCATCGGCGTATTGACCGCGATGACGGGCGCGGTTTCCGTCGCGCCATAACCTTCGAGAATGCGGATGCCGAATTTTTCAAACCATTGCTCGCGCACCGCAGGTGCCAGTTTTTCCGCGCCAGCGACGACATAGCGCAGCCGGTAAAAATCATAAGGATGGGCAAAACGTGCGTAATTGCCCAGAAATGTACTGGTGCCGAACAGCACGGTGCAATTGCGCGCGTAAGTCACTTCGGGAATGACACGGTAATGCAGCGGCGAAGGATACAGAAACAGCCTCGCGCCGCTGAAGAGCGGCAACAAAGCCCCCGCAGTCAGCCCGAAGGAATGAAACAGCGGCAGCACATTGAGCACGCGGTCGTCAGTGGAGATGTCGATGATGGCGCGGATCTGGCGGATGTTGGCCAAAATCGCGCGATGCGACAGCACCACGCCTTTGGGCTTGCCTTCGGAGCCTGAAGTAAACAGCACCACGGCGGCGTCTTCGGTCGAGGTGGCCAGTTCCACACGGCGCGGAAAGCGCAGGCCCCAAAAGAGCAGCCAGAGTTTGTCCGCGAAGCTGATCTGTGTGCGCAAGTCTTCCAAGTAAACTATACGTTCCAGATTTTGCAGCGCGGCGAGCTTGTCGCCAAGCTGCGCTTGTTCGACAAACGCGCGCGAGGTAATCACTGTGCGAATTTGCGCCGCCGTGCAGGCTGCCTGCATACCCTCGACGCCTGCCGTGTAGTTGAGCATGGCGGGCACGCGCCGCAGCGCGCTCAATCCCAACAGCAGGCTCAGCGTCGGCGCCAGGTTGGGTAATAGCAGCCCCACGCGCTCATCAGGTTGGGTCATGCGCCTGACCACGCGCCCGAGCGCGAGCGCCATCTTGAGTACATCTTGGTAGCGGTATTCGACCTGCTTGATGTCTTCCACCACGCGGTGTTTGCGCCCATGCGTTGCCATGGCATCGCACAGCGCGCCGTAGAGCGTGGGTGCAAAGGGCCGCGCCAGCGCCATTTCCTGCATCAGCCGACGCAAGGCTTCGCCCGCCTGATGCCGGCGCAACTGCGCGCTCGGGGCGGCTGACAGAGGCAGCGTGGTGGGCGGCAACAGCGTCAGCGTAACACGCGGAAACAAGCGGCGCGGGCCGCGCATCCGCGAAAAATAGCTGCGCACCGGGCCGTCCAGCCGCACTGGTAACAGCGTCGCGCCGGTTTTGGCGGCGACGAAGGCGGGGCCGTCGTAGACCTTCATCAGATTGCCGGTCAGCGTGATGCGCCCTTCCGGAAAAATCACCACAGGGCGGCCCGATTCGAGCAGGCGAACTACCCGCTTCATCGCCATCGGGTTGGCGGGATCAACCGCGAGATAATCCGCCAGCGCCGCGATGGACCAGCGCAATAGCCGCTGCTGGATGATCTCGGTGTGCACCACGAATACCGGGTTTTTGACCGGTAGGAACAAACCCAGCAGTAGGCCATCGAGAAAGGATTCGTGGTTGGCAATCACCAGCAGGCGTTGCCCATCGACCCCGCTTGCCTCAGCCTGTTCCAGGCCACGCACGCGCACGCGAAACAGCAGCCGTGCCACACCGCGCAGCAGAGTGCGCGCGATGGTACGCAGCATTGTTGGTGGTTTTGGGGAGGAGAGCGGGGCGGTAGTGTCATTCATGATGGAGGGGGCTCCTTACGCGGACGTTAGCGTTGCTTCAGCAATGGGTGCGCACGTAGTCGAGTACGTTGCCCAAGGTTTGTTCCAGCCAGGCGCGGTTGATCCAAAACCAGACTTCTTTGCCGATCTTCTCCGACGCCAGCACGCCAGCCTCGTGCAGAATCTTCAAATGATGCGATACCGTGGAACGCGCCAGCGTGGAAACCTCGGCGATCTGCCCGACATTGAGGCGCTCGCCGCGCTCGAACAGCAGCAAGATGCGTTGGCGGTGCGTGTCACCGAGCGCGGCGAACACGCGCGCCATCGGCTGCCATTCGGAGGGGATGTTGCGGGAGTAGTTTTTTTTCATGTCGATAATATTAGTTATATCGACATATAGTGTCAAGCGTTATCCGCGATGAAAAAGCGGGCAGATCAATACGGGGGTACGAGAGAGCGCCTGGAGTCAGGGCGCGGTGGCGAGACACGCCCGCAAGTACGTCCATGTAGGGCTCGGTTCGGGCCATCCATGGCCCTCACCGGTCTCGCC
>JAIRJU010000058.1 GCA_031260485.1 Pseudomonadales bacterium
AAGATACAGGTACGACCGATCGCCTGCATACCATGGCTGAGCACAGTTTTTGCTCTGGCAGCAATCGAATGTTTAGTGGGCATGGCTGGTATAGGGCGGGAAGCAATATTTATGTTCAATCGACCAACTCCACAAAAACCAAGGGCATCATCGTAGTAAATCGTGAGAAAAAATACGCATTAAGCTTTTTTGCCAAGGGGGCCGGCGCTTACTGTGGATCTGTGATTGTTCCCCATTTAGTCAAATCTGAAGGGGGTGACTACTATGTTTTTCACTCTCAGACAGAAGCTCCAAAAACCAGCCCATATCCTTTTTATTTAGGAAAATTCAGAGGCAATGGCCATGAGTTTTTTATTGAATACGCAGAGCCCTTGGGCTTATATGCCAGGCACAGAAAATACAACATGCCTGAGGCAAGCGCGCCTGTTGCACTATTAGCTTTCAACGAATTTATGCTTGTGGTTAAAACAAATGTTGCCGGGTGGCCAGCCGATTCGAGGCAAATCATGTATGTCCAGGAAGGCGATAAACCCTCCTCCTATATTAAAGTTGGCAACATCCTTTTAACGCGATACTGACAGCGCTTGTTCGACCAAGGCAAGTTGTTGTTGGAATTGTGGGTGTGAATAAAGTAAAGAGACTGACAGGCTAACTTGAAATGTTTGACGAATTGAGAAATCAATCTGTAGCAGAGCCATGGAATTTCCACCCATATGGAAGAAATTGCTCTCGGCGCTTATCAGATCGGCAGGAATACAAAGCACTCTGCTCCAAATATTTTTTAGCGTGATTGCGTGGGTATTGATGTTCATGGTTTTTATATCACATTGCCGGAAGTTGCTTTGCTGCTGAACTAAATTTTACAGAAACATCGAGAACAGAATATGGCGACTTTATCTGGAAAACTAAACACCTTCCTTCAAGAAGAAGTTAGCGGATCCATCGTTACGCGATTTCGTAAAGTTGTCATGGAACATGGCCAAAAAGTAGCGATTAAAACCAGACACGGCTCAATAACGTATACAGCCTTGGATGAGCTTTCAAACCGCCTTGCGCATTACATGCTACTGCATATGGGGGCCGCCAAGGAACCCGTAGCCCTGATGTACAAGCATTCCGAGCGCCCCATCGTGGCACAATTGGCTGCCCTCAAAGCCTTGAAAATTTATTGCTATATCGACGAAAAACTTGAGCAAAGCCAACAACAATTCATTGTGTCTGATCTCACCGCCAGGTATCTGTTCTGTGACTCCGCCTGCGAGGCAGCGGCGCGAAGCCTAACTCAAGCAAACCCAAGCCTAACCGTAATAAACACGGATACGCTCGCACTCTATGAGAGCGCTGCGCCCGTGATAGCCTGTTCAGAGCCCGATGATGCAGCACAAATTGTCTACACCTCGGGCACGACAGGCACCTCAACCGGTGTTGTCTTGCCTCACCGCAATATTTTATCGCTGGCGAAAAGCCACTATTTTGATTTCGATCTTGGGCCGAACGATAGTTTCTCCAATTTGTGCCCTTTGTGGGCTGTATCCAGTAGCTCCGAAATCTATGGCGCCCTCTTGACGGGTTGTTCGCTATTTCCGTTTTCACTGAACGACGAAGGAATTGCCAGTTTTCACCAATGGATCAATGACCAAAACATCAGCATCATAACCGCGGCTCCCGCACTCTTTCGTATGCTATTCTCCGAGGGCGCGGACACGACGCTATTCAACTCGGTGCGTCTGGTAAAGTTGGGCGGCGATCGAGTCACCACAATCGAATTTGACATTTTCAAGCAGTGCTTTGGTGCATTGTGCCGCCTGCGAATCGCTTACGGCTCCTCTGAATTCATGCAGGCAACGCAAAACATTATCAATAAAGGTTATACGTTTACTGGCAATGTGCTGCCTGTTGGCCCCCAAATGGATGACTGCGACGTGTTCATTGTGGATGATGAAAGAAACGAAGTGCCTGCGGGTACTGAAGGAGAGATAGCAATAAGAAGCTGCTCCTTGAGCCTGGGGTATTGGCGTCAACCCCAATTAACGAATGAGCGTTTCGTGCAAGACCCTCACGCAAAGGATAGGCGGATATATTACACGCGAGATATTGGGTACTGCGATTCCAATGGCATTTTTCACTATGTCGGAAGAAAGGATTCCCGCGTGAAAGTGTATGGGAAAATGGTGTGGCTTACCCAAGTTGAAAATGCCATTGCCATGATTCCTGGTGTAAAGGCGGCTGTGGTAACGACTATCGATAATCAATATCGTGGCACTGAGATCGCCGCCTGTGTGATCTCAAATGATTCGAGCATCAACGCACAGTCGGTGCGGGCTGCCATGATGGGCGTGTTGCCCATGGAAGCAATACCGGCAAAATTTGACTTCACTGATCAAATGCCATTGTTGCTGAATAACAAATTAGACAAACGCAAGGTAAAACGCCGCCTGCTCGCGCTGTTTGAAAACATGGCAGACGAAGCGAATACCGCAGGCGGCACTGGCTAAAATCTCGATAATTTTGAATAAAAACTAGCTCGGAGAGGTATTTATGCAAGAGATTTCTACTGGTATCAGGCGTCGTGATTTTTTAGTAAATGCCACGCTAGTATCCCTGAGCGGGGTTTTAGGCTCTTGCTCACGTAATGGCGGTCGACAGACTGCCACTGACGCAACTCCTTTACAATTTCTTCTCCCCCTGCCGCCAACTAGCCTTACATTCGCCCCCGAACTCCTGGCGGACGCAGGCGGTTTCTTCAATGCAAATGGTTTGGCAGTGAACCTCGATGTAGCGCGAAATTCTGCGCAAGCCATTCAACTGATTTTGGCAGGGCAGAGCGTTCTTACTCGCACCACAACGATCGAAGGCATGTTGATCGCGGCCAATCAAAATGCCCCGATGATGAATGTTGGGATGTTGATCAAAGGCTCCGCGATTCGTTTTGTTTCCAGCAAAGCGGCACCGCTGAAATCTCCCAGCGATTTTGTTGGGAAGACCATCGGCATTCCCTCGAAAAGCGGGCCTAGTGAACATGAGCTCGACTTATTCTTGCGCTCTTCCGGTATCGATCCCAGCACGGTACGCAGAGAAGTTGTGGGCATTACTCCTGGCGCTTTTACTCTAATCGAGCAAGGGCTTATCGCGGCCTATGCCGTTAGCATAGACACGGCGGAGCTTGTGCTTCAGCAGGCGGAAGTCGAGGTGCTCGATCCGACCGGTTTCAGCGCCGCCAGCGGCCAGTTTTACCTGACATCCCGCGCCGGCCTTGAACGCTATGCGGAGGAAATTGGCAAGTTTTTGCGTGCGATTCGCCAGGCATTGGTATTCATGATAGACGATCACGATTTCGCCATGACGCTCGATATGCTTCGGCGTAAATATTCCTTCCCCGCATTGGAAGACGACGCGGTTGCCAAGCGCTGCCTGCGTGAGTATCTGGCTATCTGGGCGCCCACGGGGCCTAGCGAACTGCTTATGACTGCGCCAGATCGTTGGAGAGATGGATATTTAGAACTGGCCAATGCTGGCCTTGTCAGCCCTTCGGCAGCACCGGGGGATTGGTTCACCAACAGCCTCGCTGAAAAGGCCAGCGCATGAATGCGAGTGCAGAGTTGGCGCTGCATGAGGTAAGCAAGGAATATCTGAGCGCCAACGGAACGGTTCAGGCGCTGCGCGACGTTTCGCTTTCCATCGTGCGCGGTGAATTTGTTGCCATTATTGGCGCCTCTGGTTGTGGTAAGACAACCTTGTTGCGCCTTCTCGCCGGTCTTATTGCACCTACACGCGGAGAGGTGAAAGTCAGAGAACACTCTTTGTGGCACAGCGGCAAGCGCGATACTGGGGCGGCTGAGATGATCGGCATGGTGTTCCAGGATGCCAACCTGTTTCCTTGGTATACGGTTGAGGAAAATATTTACCTGCCGCTGATGTTGCAGGGCGCCACACGGCAGCAGTGCCTTGAGAAAGCTCGCGAGCTATGCCATCTGGTTGGCCTTGCAGGTTTTGAGCGTTCTCATACCGCCGAGCTTTCGGGCGGTATGCGGCAGCGGGTTGCTATCGCGCGTGCCTTGTGCCTGAAGCCTTCTATTCTTCTCATGGATGAGCCGTTTGGCTCTCTTGACGCCATGACAAGAGAGAGAATGAACCTTGAATTACAAACCATGATTGCGACAATCAATGCCACGGTGGTGCTGGTAACGCATTCAATAACGGAAGCCGTTTTTCTGGCAGATCGCGTGGTTGCCCTTTCTCCGCGGCCGGGCGAGATTCGTGCTATTCAGCCGATCGAATTTCCCCGCGAGCGCAAGCTGGAAGTACAGGCTGATCCACGCTTCAACCTTGCCGTACAGGCGCTGCGCCAAGCGCTGTGCGTGGAGGGTGAGAAATGACCAAGCCTGAAATTGGCGCTATATACCCCGCTCTTCCAGCAATATTTACAGTCGCCGCCACACTGATTATTTGGAAAATATCAATACTCTTTTTTGACATTTCTCCCTTTATTTTGCCTCCGCCAGAAACCGTTTTTGAACGGCTATGGATTTTGTTAAGGGAGCGGAATTTCTGGAGCGTGCATGTCGTAACCACCCTCTGGGAAATACTGGCGGGTTTTTTCCTGGCCTTGGTGGCGGGGCTCACGACCGGCGTATTGTTTGGAAAACTTCCCTGGTTGGAGCGCGCACTAAAACCGGCTTTGCTGACCTTGCAAGTCGTGCCGAAGATCACCTTATTGCCGATACTCATCATTTGGACCGGGTTCGGCATGACATCAAAGATTATTTTCGCCGCTATCCTCAGTTTCTTTCCCATCATGCTCAACGTGCTTTTGGGCCTGAAATCGGTGAGTCCGGGGCACCAGGAAGTCATGCGTGCCTTTCATGCTGGGCGCTGGTCCATGTTCAGATTTGTTGAATTGTATAGTGTTCTTCCCTATTTGATTGCCGGAATGGAAGTGGGAATCGTGTTTGCCGTGATCGGCGCCATCGTCGGCGAGTATTTGTCTGGAAGCGAAGGGTTGGGGTATTTGGCCGTTATTGCACTGGGCTCATTGGATATGCCAAGGCTCTTCGCCGTGCTGATCGTGTTGACACTGTTGAGTTACGCGCTGGCGATGCTGGTACATTGCGTGAAACAGGTACTGATTCCATGGCATGACTCGATGAGATAGCACCGCGCCAAAGGCCGCAACAGTATCAAGCCACTGCAACAGCACTGACACACGCCCCACAACCAAAGCCCGCCTCAGACTCATGCTGCGTCGGACAAGACTACCAATTGCAAGCACGCCGTAATCTCTATAGAATCCGCGCTCCTTTTTCTGGCGTGTTTCCACGGGTGGTTTCACGGTAAAACATGCCACAAGAGAGCCGCGGCTCTCTTCAACTTACGTCTTTGACGAGCGATTGAACGACAGGTACAGCCATGAAACGTACATTCCAGCCCAGCATTCTCAAGCGTGCCCGCACGCACGGTTTCCGTGCCCGCATGGCCACCAAGAAAGGCCGCCAGGTTCTGGCCCGCCGCCGCGCCAAAGGCCGCGCCCGCCTGACCGTCTGAGGCGCGTCATCCGTTCTGTGCGGATGACAGCCGCCGCGCTCTGGCCGGGAGGCTTGCCTTGCATCTGGAGCGGCCCTGCGCCACGCAACACCTCACCAAGCAACACTTCACCAAGCAGCAGCGCCTCACCAAGCAGCAGCGCCTGTTGAAGGCGGCTGATTACGGCTTGGTCTTTGAGGCGGCGGACTTCAAGGTTTCCGCCCCCACGCTGCTGATTCTGGCGAAGGACACCCGTCACGCCCTGCCCAGAGCGGGGTTGGTCATATCGAAGAAGAACGCGGGGTGTGCCGTCAGCCGCAATCGCATCAAGCGGCTCTTGCGCGAAACTTTCCGCAAGCGCGCCGCCTCATTCGTGGCGCTGGACCTGGTGTTCATGGCCCGCCCCGGTTTGTCGCACATGGACAATCCTGCGATCATCGCGCTGGCCGGCACCTTGCTGGACGAACTGGCGCGCAAGGCTGCTCGTGCCACTTCCCGTGTCAGCGCCCGTGACAACGCCCTCGACAACAAGAGTTAGCACCATGCCCAGGCACGCGCCGATCACCGCGACTGTCTCATCGTCAGCCACATCAATGGCCGCCTCAATGCCCGCACAGGGGCTGCTCGTGTGCATCGCCTGGTACCAGCGCTGGTTGAGCCCCCTCATGGGAACCCAGTGCCGCTTTTACCCTAGCTGCTCCCATTACACGCAAGACGCCATCCTGCGGCACGGCGCGCTGCGGGGCTCATTGCTCGGCGCGGCGCGCATCTGCCGCTGCCATCCCTTGTGCGAAGGTGGTAACGATCCCGTGCCGGATACGTTCTCGTTTCGCCGCCGTTCACTCTAATACGAAGCAGGATCATTCATGGATCACAAGCGCAATTTGCTCCTTCTCGCTCTGGCTGTCGTCAGCTACTTCATGCTGTTGGCCTGGAACAAAGATTACCCCGCCGAAGTGCCAGCGCCGGTCGCGCAAAACAGCCAGGCGGAAACCCTCAACGCCAGCGACCTCCCCGGCAATGCCAGCGCCAATGACGTCCCCAGTGATGTGCCAAGCGCGCAAACCCCCAGCGCCGCACAGGTGGCCGCGCAGGCCACGGCCGCGTCATCCCTCATCACGGTGTTAACGCCGTTGCAGGAAGTGGTGATCGATCTCGCCGGCGGCGACATTGTTGCGGTGAGACTGCCCACCTTCCCCACTTCCATCGACACGCCCGACGATCCCTTTCGCCTCTTGCGCAACGATGCCAGCATGGTTTTCGTGGCACAAAGCGGCCTCGTCGGCGCCAATGGCCCTGACGCCAACCCCGCCGGCCGGCCGCACTTCAGCAGCGAACAAACGCGTTATTCCATAACCGACGGCGAGCTTAGTGTTGACCTCTACGCCACCATCGACGGCATCAACATCACCAAGCGTTACCACTTCCGCGCCAACGACTTCTTGATCGGCCTCGACTACCGGATAGACAACCGCAGTGCCGCGCCGCTCAACCTGAACCTCTATGCGCAGTTCAAGCGCGATAGCAGCCCAGATCCGAGCAGCACTGCCAGTTTCCGCCGCACCTTCCTCGGCGCCACCATGACCTCGCCCGACAATCCCTACATCAAAGCCACGTTCGCCGATATTGATAAAGACGCCACTAGAGACACCAAAGATAAACACTTCAAACCCATTGCCATGATGGGCGGCTGGATCGGTTTTTCGCAGCACTATTTTTTCAGCGGCTGGATTCCCGCGAACGATCAAGAAAATACCTTCAGCGTGCGCAAGAACAATATCGGTGAATACCTGATTGGTTTCGTTGGCCCAACACAAAACATCGCGCCAGGGCAAAGCGCAACGTTATCTACCGCGCTCTGGGTTGGACCGAAAGATCAAGAACGCCTCGCCGCCATTGCGCCCAAACTGGGCCAGATCATCGACTACGGCAAACTGTGGTTCGTGGCCTATCCGGTGTTCTGGCTGCTCAGCCACATCTATAAAGTTGTGGGTAACTTTGGCGTCGCCATCATCGCGCTCACTGTGGTGATTCGCCTGCTGTTCCTGCCGCTGTCCGCCAAGCAGTACGACTCGCAAGCCAAAATGAAAAAACTGCAACCCAAGATCGAGCAACTGAAAGCGCGCTACGGCGACGACAAACAGAAGTTCGTACAAGCACAAATGGAACTGTGGAAGAAAGAAAAGGTAAACCCTTTCGGCGGCTGTCTCCCGGTGTTACTGCAAATGCCGGTATTCCTCGGCATTTATTGGGTGCTGAATGAAAGTGTGGAACTGCGTCAAGCACCCTTCATTTTGTGGTACCGCGACCTCTCCATGATGGACAGCTTCTTCGTGCTACCGCTGCTACTGGGCGGCGCCTACTTCTTGCAGCAACACATGACACCGCTGCCCACCACCGACCCTACGCAAGCCAAGGTGATGAAATGGATGCCGGTGCTCTTTACCGGTTTCTTCCTCTGGTTCCCCGCAGGCCTCGTGCTGTATTACCTGGTGAACGCGCTGCTCGGCATCCTGCAACAGTGGTATTTCAGCAGCAAACTGAACACGCCATCCACGCCCAAGGAAGCCTGAGCCCTTCCACATGGCCGCTGCCACCGACACCATCTGCGCCCTCGCCACGCCAGCGGGCAAGGGCGGTGTCGGCATCATTCGCGTCTCGGGCCCAGCATCACTTGCGCTTTGCCAGCAACTTACCAAGATCGTTCCAAAACCACGCCACGCACAATTCGCCAGCTTTACCGATGCACACGGCCAACTACTCGATCAAGGCTTGATCCTGTATTTTCAGACACCGCGTTCCTTCACCGGCGAAGACGTAATCGAACTGCACATTCACGGCAGCCCGGTGGTGGCGGATCTGATTCTCGCGCAACTCATCGCCTGGGGTGCGCGTGCGGCGCGGCCTGGCGAGTTTTCAGAACGGGCATTCCTCAATGATAAACTCGACCTCGCGCAAGCGGAAGCCATCGCCGATCTCATCGACAGCGCCTCCGCCACCGCTGCACGCTACGCGCTACGCTCCTTGCGCGGCGACTTTTCCAATGCGGTCAACGCCTTGGTAGCCGAGCTGACCAATCTGCGCGTTTATGTCGAAGCTGCCATTGATTTTCCCGATGAAGACGTTGATTTTCTCGCCGAAGATTCGGTCAAAAATCGCCTCAACGCGCTAGAGAAAAATCTGGATACGCTGCTCAAGCAAGCCAAACAAGGCGTCAGTTTGCACGAAGGCTTGCACCTGGTTCTCGCTGGTGCGCCCAATGTTGGCAAATCCTCGCTGCTCAACGCCTTGGCGGGATTCGAGCGCGCCATCGTCACCGACATCCCTGGCACCACGCGCGATCTGCTCGATAGCCAACTCACGCTGCGCGGCCTCCCCATTCACATCACCGATACCGCCGGCTTGCACGACAGCAATGATCCCGTGGAAAAAGAAGGCATTCGCCGCGCCCGCCAAGCGCTAACGCAAGCCGATGGCATCCTGCTGGTGATGGATGCGTCAGTAAGCCCCTCGCCCGAGCACCACCCGCTCTGGCAGGAACTCTTGGCTGATCCCGCGCTGGCGAACAAAACGCTCCTCGTACTCAACAAAATCGACCTCCGCAATCTCAGCGCTGGCCGCAGCATAATCAATGGCCGCCCTTGCGTGCAGCTTTCCGCATTAACGAAACAAGGCCTCGACCTTCTCACCGACGCCCTCTGCGACCTCGCCGGCTTCGCGCCACAAGAAGAAGGCGGCTTCATGGCCCGCCGCCGCCACCTCAGCGCCTTGCTCGCCGCCAGCGCGGCGCTAGCGCGCGCCCGCCTTCAACTCGATACCTTCCGCGCCGGCGAACTGATGGCCGAAGACCTGCGCACCGCCCAGGACGCCCTCGGCGAAATCACTGGCAAACTCACCAGCGATGATTTGCTGGGGGAGATTTTTGGTTCTTTTTGTATTGGGAAGTGATGTGATGTCCAAGGAGCGCTTCTGACATCCACTGAGCATCAGAATTACATGGCCGGTCCCGAAAACACCACCGCCACCGAGTTCGCCGAACGCTTCTTCAAGGACATCCAGTCACGCGACCGTAAGGATGTGACCAACCCTCGGCGTTATTTGGAAAATGACATCCTACCCGCCATCGGCGGCAAGCCGGTCAAGAACATCACCGCCGAGGATGTCCGCGTCATCATCTGGCGCAAGAAGGAACAAGGCTTCGATGCGGCCGCCGGTCAGATACGCGGGCTGCTCAAACGCATGTTCGACTACGCGCTGAACCAGGCGCTGAAGGTGTCCTTGCAAGGTCAGGAAATCCCCGCCTTCACCACCCACGACCTGCGCCGCACCACTTCTACTCTGCTACATGAACAGGGCTGGCCGTCGGATGTGGTGGAGAAGGCGCTGAACCACACCATCGGCGGCGTGCGGGGCATCTACAACCGGGCGGAGTATGCCGAGCAACGGAAGAAGATGTTGCAGGCATGGGCGGATTACATCGACGGGCTGGCTCCATCGGAGAATCTGGTGGTTGGGGCGATTTTGGCATGAGGACGGCCTTTTTCCTTTTGCGGGTAGGCCCGCTGTCCCTTATGCGCCACTCCCCTTCCTTTTATATAGTGTGAAATGATGTCATTGATCGCAGAGCCAACAACCTCACGATGGAAACCGAAACCACCGAACTCAAGAAATCACTCGCTGAATTGAAACAGGGACTGATTTCGCTGGTCGCCATGCTCAACAAGCATGGTCAGGCCGAGTTGTGGTTTGGCGTCGCGCCGAACGGCAAACCTGCCGGCTTGGATCTGAACGAAAAGACCCTGCGCGATGTGTCCCAAGCCATCGCCGCGCATATCGAACCACGTATCTACCCGGAAATCACCCAGCAAACTGTGGCAGGAAAAAATTGCCTGCGCATTCATGCCGCCGGTCAGCAAAAACCATACTTTGCTTATGGCCGCGCGTATCTCCGGGTTGCCGACGAAGACCGGCAGATGTGCGCCCGCGAACTGGAAACGCTGATCCTGCGCCAGAACCGCGCCGCCCTGCGATGGGACAACGAACCCGCCTCTGTGTCATTGCAGGTTTTGAACGAAGGCAAAATTCGCCGCTTCGTGGAAACCGCTGGCCTGCCTTGGGATGATTCGCATAACGCATTGGAAAAACTCGACCTGCTGCGCGATGGCCAGCCCGTCAACGCCGCGCGCCTATTCTTTGCCGATGAGCCCATTCAGTTGCGCTGCGCCGTCTTCGCCAACACGACCAGCGCCACCATCATCGACCGCCACGACTTCGACGGCGACATCCTCGAACTCATCGAAGAGGCTGAGAAGTACATCCTCAAGAACATTCACTTTGGTATGAAACTGGATGGCCTGCGGCGCGTAGATGTCCCGGAGATTTCCCGCACGGCCTTGCGTGAAGCCATCGTCAATGCCTTCTGTCACCGCGATTGGCGCGACCCGGACTACATCCACATCGCTATCTACAAAGATCGCGTCGAAATCCGTAATCCAGGCGGCCTGTACGACGACCTGACCCTGGACGACCTGCGCCGGGGTAACGTGTCCCGGCGGCGCAATCCGCTGATCGCCGATCTGCTGCGCCGTATTCATCTGGCGGAGGCTTGGGGGCGCGGCATGTCCCTGATTCTGGAAAACGCCCCAACCGCGACCTTCCGCGAAGTGGCGGGCCTGTTCATCGCCAGCTTCCAGCGACCCACGGTGGCGGAGACTACTCTGGAACCTCCCAAAACCATCCTTGAAACTAACCTGGAAACGCCAGAAACTATACTAGAAACCTCCGAGACTATCCTGGAAAGCACCAAAGAGACACTGCTCAAGCTCTTGCACCAACAGCCGCAGTTGACCACCCAGGCGTTGGCACAAGCCACCGGCCTGAGCGCCGCAGGCGTCAAATACCATCTGGCCCAGTTCAAACGTAGCGGCAAATTGCGTCGTCACGGCCCCACCAAAAACGGATATTGGGAGGTCATCGACTGATATGGCCTACCACCTGACGCCTCATCAAAGCCAATACATCGCTTGGCTTCTCACCCGCCGCGCAGCTAGCGATACGGTGGAATCTCTGGCCTCGACCCTGGTCGATTCCCAAGCCGATCTCAACCCGCATCAAGTCGATGCTGCCCTGTTCGCCTGCCGCAACCCGCTGTCACGCGGCGTCATCCTTGCCGACGAAGTGGGCTTAGGCAAAACCATCGAAGCGGGTCTGGTCATCTCGCAACGCTGGGCCGAACGGCGACGCAAGATTCTCATCGTCGTCCCGGCCAATTTGCGCAAGCAGTGGCATCAGGAATTACAGGACAAGTTTGGGTTGCAAGGGCTGATTCTGGAAGCCAAAAGCTACAACGCCATCCGCAAGCAAGGTCAGGGCAATCCGTTCGCCTATACCAACGGCCCAATCATCTGCTCTTACCAATTCGCCAAGACCAAGGCCAGCGACATCAAGGACATCGCGTGGGAACTGGTCGTGCTCGACGAAGCCCACCGTCTGCGCAACGTCTATAAAACCAGCAATGTCATTGCCAAAACGCTCAAAGAAGCCATGGCGCATGTGCATTCCAAGGTGCTGCTCACCGCAACGCCCTTGCAGAACTCGTTGCTGGAACTCTTCGGCCTTGTCAGCATCATCGATGACCGCGTCTTCGGCGACCTGGACAGCTTTCGTTCGCAGTTCACCGGTAGAGGGCTGTCATTCGACAATTTGCGCGCAAGACTTGCCGCCGTTTGCAAGCGCACGCTGCGAAAGCAGGTTCAGCCCTATGTCTCCTACACAGCGCGCAGAGCCATCGTTCAGGAATTCACGCCATCGAGCGAGGAACAGGAACTCTCCCGCCTCGTCGCTGACTATTTGCGCCGCCCCAATCTGAACGCGCTGCCCAACGCGCAACGGCAACTGATCTCGCTCGTCCTGTGGAAACTGCTGGCCTCCAGTACCCATGCCATTGCCGGTGCGCTGGATACGATGGCAAAACGGCTTCAAGGTGTTCTGGATGAATCGCCTGCGGCCGATCTCGCCGATGCGTTGGATGAAGATTACGAATCACTCGATGAGACTGCCGAAGAGTTCCCTTCCGATGAGGGCGATCCGGCCACGGATGCCACCTCGCTTGACCCCAATGAACGTAACGCCATCGCAAGCGAAATAAATGAGCTACGCCACTTCAAGCAACTTGCCACCAGTATTCGTGACAACGCTAAAGGTCAGGCGCTACTCATCGCCTTGGGCAAAGCGTTTGCCGAGCTGGATCGACTGGGCGCAGCAAAGAAGGCCATCATTTTCACCGAATCCAAGCGCACGCAGGACTATCTGCTCGCCCTGCTGGCCGATACTTCCTACGGCGATGGTATCGTCCTCTTCAACGGCACCAACGGTGACTCCCGCGCACAGGCTATCTACAAAGACTGGATCAAGCGCCATCAAGACACCGACCGCATCACCGGCTCCAAGACCGCAGATACCCGCGCGGCCTTGGTGGAGCACTTCAAGGAGCGCGGCACGGTGATGATTGCCACCGAAGCGGGCGCGGAAGGCATCAACCTTCAGTTCTGCTCGCTGGTCATCAACTACGACCTGCCGTGGAATCCGCAGCGCATCGAACAACGCATTGGCCGTTGCCATCGCTATGGGCAAAAGCACGACGTGGTGGTGGTCAACTTCGTGGACCGCAGCAACGAGGCCGACGCCCGCGTGTACGAACTGCTGGCGCAGAAGTTCCAGCTTTTCGAGGGTGTGTTCGGGGCCAGTGACGAAGTGCTTGGCGCGATTGGTTCCGGCGTGGACTTCGAGCGCCGCATCGCCGACATCTACCAGAACTGCCGTGAACCTGCCGAAATCAAGGCCAGCTTCGAGCAACTTCAACTCGACCTCTCCGGCGAAATCAACGAGGCGATGGTTAAGACGCGGCAGATTCTGCTGGAGAACTTTGACGAGGAAGTGCAGGAAAAACTCCGTACCCGTGCCGCAGACAGCAGCAGCGCCCGCAGCCGCTTCGAGCGAATGCTGATGGATTTGAGCCGAGCGGAACTGGGCGACTGCGCCAGCTTTGATGGCGACGGCTTCAATCTGCATAAACTCCCCTCGCCCGCTTGCGGGAGAGGGGGGGGGGGAGAGGGCGACGCCAACATCCCCTTGGGCCGCTACGAATTACCCCGCCGCTCCGGCGACGCCCACCTGTACCGCATCCACCATCCGCTGGCGCAGTGGATCACGAATCAGGCCATGAATCGCAC
>JAIRJU010000066.1 GCA_031260485.1 Pseudomonadales bacterium
CACCGTGTAGAGCGTGAGCTTGGCGCGCTCTGCTGCGCTGGTCAGCGCTCGATCGAGATCGCCAATTTCATCCACCAAGCCAAGCTCGCGCGCGCGCAGGCCCGACCACACCTGGCCTTGCGCTACCGCGTCCACGGCGTCCAAATCCATGCCGCGTGATTCTGCTACCAAAGAAATGAAACGCTGATAACCGTGTTCGATGCCCAACTGCATACTGCGCGCGAGCAAGGGCGAGAGCGGGCGTCCGGGCGCGGTGGCGCCGGAGAGTGAGGTGGTGCCGGTGCCGTCCACCGTAAGGCCGAGTTTGGTAAAGATCTGGTCGAAGGTGGGCACGACGCCGTAGATGCCGATGGAGCCGGTGATGGTGGCGCTGGAGGCCCAGATTTCATCCGCTGGCGTGGCGATCCAATAGCCGCCCGACGCCGCCATGCTGCCCATGGAGACCACCAGCGGGCGGCCACTGGCCTTGAAGGCTTCGAGTTCGCCGCGAATCACTTCGGAGGCGAAAGCGCTGCCGCCAGGGCTGTCGATGCGCAGCACCAGCGCGGCGAGCGAATCGTCGCTGCGCGCTTCACGGATGAGGCTAGCCAAGGTGTCACCGCCGATGGCGCCGGGCAGTGCCTGGCCATCGACGATTTCGCCGCTGGCCACGATCAAGCCGACGCGGCCACTGCCGGGAATTGCCTGGGGCGCGCTCAAGCTGCGCAGATATTGTTGATAGCTCACACGCGGCGGCGGTGTTGCGTCAGCGCCGCTGAGCGCGGCATTGATGTGGGCGACGCCCGTGGGTTCGCTTTCCAAGCGGTCCACCAAGCCTTCGCCCAGCGCCAGCGCGGCGCTGTCGCCTTGGTAACGCTCCAGCGCCTGATCGTAGGTTTCGAGCAGCGCGGGGATGGCATTGAGCGGCAATTTGCGCGCGGTTTCCACTTCGCGCAGGTATTGATCCCAGAGATCGCCGAACAAGTCATTGAAGTTGTTTTTGGCTTCGGGCGACATGTCGTTGCGTTCGTAAGGTTCAACCGCCGCCTTGTAAGTGCCAACGCGAAACACATGCGCCTCGATGCCGAGCTTTTCCAGCGCGCTCTGAAAATACAACTGCCAGGTGCCGAAACCTTCGAGGTTCACGCTGCCAAAAGGATTGAGCATGATTTCAGTGGCGGCGCTGGCCAGGTAGTACTGCGCCTGCGAATAGTTACCGGCTATCGCGTAAATCGGTTTGCCTGTGGCCTTGAAGGCTTGCAGCGCGCGCTCGATTTCTTGCAGGTGGCTGAAGGCGGCGCTGTTGAGCTTTTCCGGCCGTAGCACCAGCGCCTGAATGCGCGTATCGGTGGTGGCGGCGCGGATCACCTGTAACAGATCGCTCAATACCATTTCACCCTGGTCATCGCTTGAGGTGAGCAGTTGTTCGGGGCCGGGGATGCTGCGCTGTTCCACCAGATCGCCGCTGAGCTTGAGCACCAGCACCGCGTTCGGTGGAATCGGCGCCACTGGCGTGAAGAACGCCCCGAACACGATCAACAGCAGAAACAGGAACAACAGGTTCAGAATCAAGGCGCGGAACCAGCGGAACGTGGCGGCGATGAATGAAAAAAAGCGGCGCAGCAGGGACGGTGCGGGCGGTGGGCTCATGGAGCGGCTCCTGGGAGTGAAGACGAGCGGGGGAATCGGCTTGCTCATAGTGGTGATGATGACGACCTTTGCGTGCGGTAAAGCTGCGCGGTGTATACCGCCGCGCTGAATACGGCGAGGCTGCCCAGCACCTTGCACCAGTGCAGCGCGCGCAGACGCGGAGTTGGCGCGAACAATTGCAGGATGCCCGGCACCAGCAGGAACAGTGTGACAAAACCCAACCATTGTAGGCTGCGCCTGTCGCCACGCCAGAGCCCAGGAAGGAGCAGCATCAGTGGCAGAGACTGTAACAGCCAGCCGGTGACGCTGGCATCCGCTAAAAACAGCGGCAGCGCGGCAAAGAGCAACAGCAGCAGGCTGCCGCCAAACGCGCAGCGCTGGCCCAAGGTGATGCGCTGCGCCACCCTCACTGCGACACCAACTTGAGCGCGATGCGCGCCAGACGCTGGCCCAGCGCGCGGCAAAGCTGGATTTCGTCGGCGCTGAGCGGCTGTTGGTCTTGAACGCCAGCGACATGGCTGGGGCCATAGGGCGTGCCGCCGCTTTGCGTGGTGCTCAACACCGCTTCGCTGTAAGGCACTCCGCACAGCAACATGCCGTGATGCAGCAGCGGCAGCATCATGCTGAGCAGCGTGCTTTCCTGGCCACCGTGCAAGGTGGCGGTGGAAGTGAAGACACCCGCGGGTTTGCCGTTGAGACTGCCGCTGAACCAGAGATCGCCAGTGCCATCCAAAAAGTACTTCAAGGCTGCCGCCATGTTGCCGAAGCGGGTGGGGCTGCCCAGCGCCAGCGCGGCGCATTCGCGCAGATCTTCGGCGCTGCAATACACCGCGCCTGATTCTGGAACGCTCGGCTGCGCGACTTGGGTTTGCGGCGCCACCGGCGGCACCGTGCGCAGGCGTGCCTCGATGCCGCCCACCGCGGTAACACCCTGGGCGATTTCACGCGCCAGCGCGGCTACCGAACCGCCAACACTGTAGTACAAGATGAGAACGTAAGGCTGGGTCATGATAAAAGTTCCAAAATGCGTTCCGGCGGACGCCCAATGACAGCGCGCTCTGCGCTGACCGCGATGGGGCGTTGCAGGAGACTCGGGTGAGCGGCCAGGTATCGTAGCAGTTCGGCATCGGGCAGCGCACGATCGAGGCCGAGTTCCCGATACAGCGCCTCGCCCTCGCGCAACAGCGCGCGCGGCGTGGCATCGAGCAGGGCCAAGAGTTGCTGCAACTCCTCTGTGTTGGGCGGCTGTTCCAGATACAGCCGCAGCTTGGGTTCGAGATCGCGCTCCCGCAGCAGCGCCAAGGCCTGGCGCGATTTGCTACAGCGTGGATTGTGGTACAGGGTAAGGCTCGTCATATCAGTAAACACCTGCCAATGCTCAAGTTAAGCGGCGGCGCAGCCCTCCGGGTTGAGTAAAAAGGAGACCTCCCACCTCAGCGGTACAACCGCGCGGCATCGACTGCCATGATTGAATGTGGGCAAACGATCAATCAAACGAAGGGGAAGTCTCCGATGAACAGTATAACCAAAACGATAGGTGTAGATTTAGCCAAGCAGGTGTTTGCGATCTGCGAGGTCGATGGCACTGGCCGTGTGCGCCAGCGCAGGGATTTTCGGCGCTGTGAATTGGCGGCCTGGCTAGCGCAATTGCCCGCTGGGACAGTGATGGTGATGGAAGCCTGCTCCGGCGCGCACTACTGGGCGCGGCGGTGCCTTGCGCATGATCTGATTGTGTCGGTCAAAAGTGAAGCTCGGCAAGCGCGGCTGTCCTGGCACCGGGTGCGCGAGGGATACAAGAACGAGTCGCTGGCGATCAGCAACTGAGCGAGTGCGATAAACGCATTGCCGCGCACGCCAAGGCCGATGTGCGCAGTGTGCGTGCGCAACAGATCCTGGGCGTAGGCCCGCTGACGGCCGATGCGGTGGTGGCCACGGTG
>JAIRJU010000077.1 GCA_031260485.1 Pseudomonadales bacterium
GCACCAGGCTGGAAAATTCTTTGACTACCAGGTTCTTGAGCTGTTCGATGTCGCTGTCGGCCTGGCGCAGCCCAAAACTCAGGCTGGCGTTTTCGCTGGCTACTTCCAATTCTTCGATGGTGCGTCCGCAGCGGGCCAGCCAACCGATGCGGCGGCCAACGCCCGCGTCGTTGGGTTCCTGACACGCGACGCGCGTTTGTATCAGCAGCTTGCCGTCGTCAGCGTGCGCGTTGAAGAAACTCAGGCTCAACAGCGACGACAGTCCCAGCATTGCCAGTATGCCTACCGCCGCCACCGTGAAGCGCCCCGCATTGCCTTTGCGGCTGGGCGTGGCCAATGGTTGATCGATTGGTAAAAAACGGCTGAAGAGATCGCTGAGAAAAGCCCCCGCCTTGGCGCCTGAATCCGGCGCACCGCTCAAATACAAGCCGCGCCAGCGTGGCGTGCGCTGGAAAGGATTGTTTTCGAGCATCACTTCCACCAGTGTCAATAAACCGCCATGCAGCTTGCGCACCTGCTCGACGACCTCGAACACCGCGCGCCGCTCAGCGGGAGTGTGCTGCGCGCGCAGCGCGGTGATGCGCAGCGCATGTAGGCGTTCGACGATGGGCGAAAAAATCTCGTCCAGTTGCGCCGCGGTGGCGGCGCTGACGATTTCTGATTCGGGCAAGCGATAACCCAGCGCCTGCGCCAACGCCGCTTCAGGCAGCGCGGCGGCGAAAGTGGCGTAGCCGGGCAGTTGTTCGAGGCCGGTGACCAAGAGATACACCGGCAACTGCACCTGAAGGTGCTCCAAGGCTTCGTCTACCAGGCGCCGCAGCCGTATCGTTTCGGCTTTCACTGTTTCCGGGCCGTACAGCAGCGTGCGCGCCGCCATGCACACCACGATGCCGTTGAGCGGCAGCTTGTCGCGCTCGGTGGCCAGCAGCATGAGCGCCTGGTACCAAAGGCCCCGTTCGCGCCGCGCCGCAGGGTCGCACACGATGGCCGCGGGCGTTTCAATCGCAATCATGGATTTGAAGAACCACCAGCGCCAAAACGCCTGTTCGTCTTCACCCGGCGCTGGGAACGGTGAGATTTTATTAGCCTCGCGCAAGGTGCCCGCCACGTTGGCCTCACGATCACCCAGGAACAATAGCCACGGAATGCGGTAGAGCGGGTCGCGGCCTTTTTCGATCGAAGGAGAGCGTTGAATGGCTTGCTTGGCCTGCGTGATGCCGACGCGCATCCGCGCCAAGGCGTCTTGTTCTTCGGCAGGGTCGCCAGGGCCGAGATCGCCCAGACGTTTACGCGCAAAGCCTTGGTGCGAAAAACGCCGCGCGCCAGAGGCAAACCACCACAGCACCACGAGCGCGAGCAGGCAGAGGCCCAGAAGCTGCCAAAAACGCAGCGGCAATGACAAAAGCGCACTCGAGGCCGCCACCACCGCCGCCACCACGAGCGCGAGCGCAGCCAAGAGCAGCAGCAACACCAGCAAGAAGCTGAAGCGCTTGAGGCTCACCACGCGCGCGTACAGGGCTTTGATTTTATCCAGAATGTTCTTCATGGCCTTATCGCTTGGGTTCGGTTTGCAAGAATAGGTAGTTCGCTCCCAGTTGCTCGTTGGCGCGGTTGGCATCGAGGAGCTTGCGTAGCCGGGTCAAATAGGCGGAGGCGGGTTCGTATTCGCTGGGTTCGCTGTCGTAGAGTGGAGTGGGCAAACTGATGGCCGTGATCATTTCTTGACCGAACGGTGGGCCTACGATCCAGCCTTCGAGGTTTTTTTCGCCGACAGTGAATTCTTCGCTGGCGCGGATCACGCGCCCGCTCTCAGGCTCGCGCTTGTTGGGGTAGAGGTGAATCACGGTACCGTCCACCGCGTAGTAATCCACGTACAGATAGCCGTCGTAGTTTGCTTGCACCAGCTTCACTGTGACCCGTTCGCCTTCGGCGAAGCGGTCGGAGTGCCCAGTGATCGGCGTTACTTGCAGTCCGCGGCGCGCGGCGAGACTGCGTTCGCGGAAGGGATCGAGCAGTTCCACCACTTCGCAATGCGGCCAGATGCGCACGGCGAGGTCGAAGGTGGGCGATCTGACACCCTTGATCGCGCTTATGTCGCTTTGCACGCGCGCGATGTCTTCGGGCCGCGACACGAAACCCTTGATCGCGGTCAGGCCGTTATCCGCCACCGCGGCGCTCAGCGCCGAGCAGGCATAGTTTTGCAACTGCCCTTCGACCAATTGCGCCACGCTCGGCCCCATATCACGCGGCGCGGACAGCAGCCACAGTAAATAGCCAAGCGGAATCAAGAGCGCCACGACCGCGCCGGCCTTGAGCAAGGCGCGATCCCATAGCGTAGGGTAACGCGGCCCCTGCGGATCTTTCATGGCATAGGGCTGCGGTGTGATCAACTCTTCGCGCAGCGTGTGCAGCGGCGCAGGGGGCACCGGCAATTGCCGGCCATGCAATTCCTTGAGTTTACCGAGATCGCCGGTATCGCCGTTTTCGTAGTAGTACTGCCCCAGAAAACCGAGCAGCAGCGCGTGGTAGTACACCTCGCGCACTTCGTCTTCATCGGCCTTGAGTATGGAGAGATGGTGAAAGAACTCATTGCCGGCGTTATTGGTGTTGAATAGCTGCACTTGCAGTGGCTGTGCGCCGTTCCACCAGGCGGGATTGTGCGTGACGATTTCGTCGAACCAGGAGACGGCGGCAAACACCGCCGATTCCACGTGTTCGGGCCGTTTACCGCTGGCGAGCGCGGTGGCTTTCGCCTGTTGCAGCAGGGCGCGCGCCTGCCCCTGCACGGCTTCGACAGCGCTATTGCTCTCGTTGGCGGCGATCCGTTCGTCCAACTCCAACCCGAATGAAAACACCGGGGAAAACATGTCCAACAGGCGTGGCATACGCAAAGCTCCTGTTTGCGCGCGTGGGCGCTATTTTTCCGCCTCGACGGGGAATAATTTGATGACAACATCATTGGGCGGCAAATCAATGGACACCGCGATGTTTCGGCGGTCTTTGATGAATTGCCAGAATTGATGCTTGGTATCGATCAGAAAATAAGTGGTGTTGGGCGTTTTCTGCGGCAGTTCTTCGGGCGGCACAGGCAGCGGATCGATCTTCAGCCCGAACAGCGCGGATTGCAGCAGACGCGGCATTTCTTCCATCGGTGCGATCTTGCCGGTGCGTTGCAGCCGCTGCCCCAGATCGGCGCCGCGCATTTCCGCCTCGAAGGTCAGGTAGAAGCGCGTTTTGTCGGATTCAAACAGACTCGATGGCAGATCGGCCTTGTAGAAGCGGCCATCGTAGGCCAGCGTGATGCCAACTTCCGCGCCTACGGTCAGCGCCTTGATCAGCGCCTCGGCGCGCGTGAACGCCAGGTGAAAGCAGCGGCGCAGGTCGTCGTGGTCGTACACCGGCAGTTCTGTACCGATTGGGTCTGAACTCAGCCCGCCAAAATAGCCGACGTCTTCGGAGAACACCGAAAATTCCGCCACCAAACGCCGCAGATCCTGATAGAGCAGCCAAGGCGACACCTTGCCTAGCCGCACATGCTCTTGTAACAGCGGAATATAGCGGGCGAAGGTTTGCATCATCAGCACGCGCATCACTTCCTGCGCGCTGGTCGAGGCGGAGCGGATGCCGCGCTGGCGTTTGGCGCTGGCGAAATCCTGGCCACGCGAGATGAGCAGATCGCGCAGCGCGCGGGTCCAGCGTAGCAAGTTGCTCGCCGCGCCCAAGACCACCGAGGGCGCGACATAATCAGTGGAGAGCTTGAAGCGCCCAGGGCCGTTGGGCAGGATCTCGGCGAATTTGATGGCTTCGCCACTTGCCAGCAAACCTTGCGCGTTGTCATCGGAACTGGTCACGATGAAAGGCTGGTACTCGATGAAATCGACGTCGGTGGCCACGGCTTGCGGGTCGTAAGGGTCGTTTATGGTTTGGGTGGCGAGCGTGTGCCGCGCAGGCATAGCCTGCTTGCGCGCGGCATCGAGCCCTTGCATGGTGCGCTCGAGCGCCAGCACCAGGTATAAGGCGATCGGGTCGTTGTTGTTTACCGGAAGTTCCAAAAGGCTGCGCTCTGGCACCTGCGCATTGCCGGGCCTGGGCATTCCCGCCGCGCCGCCAGCGATCCACTGCCCGCCTGCCGCCAGCAGGGCGAAATGCTCCAGCCGCGCCACGCCGTTGCCGAGCGCCTGTTCGTCTACTTGCAGTACTTCAAAACCCTGGGCATAGGGCGTTTGCAACTGATGCAGCGAAAATCCATAGGCGAGTAACCATTCATCGTGCTGCTGCAAATGCTGGGGCGCCAGGAAAGCCCCCTGGCCCCAGAAAACCTGCCGTTGCGTTAACATCCGCTCGCCCTCTGTGAAACGCCAGCCTCGATCCTGGAGGGGCGTTTCATGAAAAATACGCTGATTCTTTCAGGCAAGGGCGCGGGTAAACCATATGCCTAGAGGCGTATATCCTTGGTGGGGCAGGCGGTGCCCCGCTGAAGCGCTACAAAAAATACGGGGGCTTGTTTTATTCACGGTGGGTAGCACAATTCACCCAATTTTTTCGGGGATTAGGCTATGAAAATTCTGATTGCGGACGACCATGGGCTGGTCATCGAAGCCGTGAAGGCCAAACTGGCTGAAATCGGGCCTGATGTCGAATTCAGGATTGCGGTGAAAGTCGACGATCTGGAACGTGAAGCCACCCTGGACATCGACCTCGCGCTGATCGACTTGACCATGCCCGGCGCCAACGGCTACCAACATATCGCTGGCTTGCGTCAGCGCTTGCCCGCGTTGCCGATCATCGTGCTGTCGGGCCTCGAAGACCGCGAGGTGATGCGCGCCGTGCTCGACCTTGGCGCGCTGGGTTTCATTCCGAAGTCTTACTCGCCGGCGGTGATGCTGTCCGCTGTGCGTCTGGTGCTGTCGGGAGGCGTCTATGTTCCGCCGATGCTGTTGTCGTCGGCCGCGCAGGCGAACGGCGGCACCGTGGCGCAGGCGAGCGCAAATGCGGCGCTCAGTGCTCCCCTACCTGCCGCCACACTCGATGCGGTGACGTCCACCCTGACGCTGGAACAGGTGCGCAGTTTGCTCACGGAACGCCAGCTCGATGTGTTGGGCCTCTTGTCACAAGGCAAGTCCAACAAGCTCATCGCAC
>JAIRJU010000128.1 GCA_031260485.1 Pseudomonadales bacterium
GGGGTGCACCGGCGCGTGCGCGGCTCGTATGCGGTGGTGACGCACATCGCCGGGCACGGCATGCTGGCGTTCCGCGATCCGTTCGGCATCCGCCCGCTGTGCCTGGGCCGCAGCGCCGACGGCAGCCTGATGGCGGCCAGCGAATCGGTGGCGCTGGAAGGCACCGGCCACACGCTGGAGCGCGACGTGGCGCCGGGCGAAGCGGTGTTTGTCACGCTCGATGGCGCGCTGCACGCCCAGCCCTGCGCGCCGCAGGCGCGGCTGTCGCCCTGCATTTTTGAATACGTGTACCTGGCGCGGCCTGACTCCACGCTGGACGGCATCTCGGTGTATCAGGCGCGGCTGAATCTGGGGCAGACGCTGGCCACGCGCGTCATTTCCGCCGTGCCGCCGGACGAGATTGACGTGGTGATTCCCATCCCCGAATCCAGCCGCCCCAGCGCTACCGAACTGGCGCGTTTGCTGGGCAAGCCGTACCGCGAGGGGTTCGTGAAAAACCGCTACGTGGGCCGCACTTTCATCATGCCCGGCCAGTCGGTGCGCCGCAAATCGGTGCGCCAGAAGCTCAACGCCATCACCAGCGAATTTGCCGGACGCAACGTGCTGCTGGTGGACGACTCCATTGTGCGCGGCACCACCTCGCAGGAAATTGTGCAGATGGCGCGTGATGCCGGCGCGCGCAAGGTCTATCTGGCCAGCGCCGCGCCGCCGGTGCGCCACCCCAATGTCTATGGCATTGACATGCCCACGCGCGAAGAACTGGTGGCGCATGACCGCACCGAAGAACAGGTGCGCCAGATCATCGGCGCCGACGCGCTGATCTATCAGGACCTGGCGGCCATGAAGCGCGCGGTGGGCCAACTGAACCCGGCGCTGCCGGGCTTTGACGCATCGTGCTTTGACGGCGTTTACGTCACCGGCGACATTACTGAAAGCGACATCACGCGGCTGAACCAGGGGCGCGTGAAGGCGAATGAAGACGATGGCGCTGCCTCGCGTTTGACGCTGCCCAATGCCTCTGTCTGACCTCAACGCATAGTCAGGCACCATGAATACTCGCGCTCATCGTTCGCAGCACAAGGTCACGCCGTTCAGCAATGCGTCGGTCGAGCGCATCTTCGCTGGCTACCCGGAGCGGGTGCGCGGCCCTATGCTGGAGCTTCGTGAACTGGTCTTTCAAACCGCTGCAAGCACTGAGGGTGTCGGCCCCATTGAGGAAACGCTCAAGTGGGGTGAACCAGCGTACGTTACTTCTGCCACCAACAGCGGCAGCACAGTCCGAATGGACTGGAAGCCAGGCAAACCAGAGCAGTTCGCGCTGTACTTCCACTGCCAAACCAACCTGGTCGAAACGTTCCGAACGCTGTTTCCTCACGACTTCGAACTCCAAGGCAACCGGGCTCTGGTGTTCAAGGTGGGTGAGCGCATTCAGAAGGATGCAGTGGCGTTCTGCATATCTGCTTCGCTCGCATATCACTTGCGCAAAAAGGCAGCCGCACAGCGCAAACCACACAATGGTACCTGACATTGCATTCAACCCGGATGGCTTCGCCGCCGGTTAACTTGGGCGTTTGGCTTCCTGGAGTCTGTTTATGATCAAATTCCGCACAGTTGAAGAAGCAAAGGCAGTTCAAATTCCTGAGCTTCCTCGAAGCTACTCTGAACAGTTCAATGCGCTTGAAAAAATTGTACGCACTGGAAATGAAAATTCTGTTAGCAAACTCAGAAAAATCTATGCGCTAACAGATATGCTGACCGCATTCGTCGCACCTTACATGGTTTGCCAAAAAGGCTGTGCTCACTGCTGCCGCATTGATGTTCTAGTTTCATCTATTGAAGCTCAATATATCGAGAGAAATTTAGGCGTTGTTCCACGCTCAAGCAATTCTATTTCTTCTGGTCATTCGGAGTCCAAAAAATCGTGCCCTTTTCTTAGCGAGGATAGTGCTTGCTCAATTTATGAATATCGCCCATTTGCCTGTCGCACATACCATGCGGTCGATGATCCAGCCCTATGCGAAGATATGGATGCAACTCACGTAACATACACAAGCAAGAGTAATGGCACGCTAAATAAGTTGTTTTACATTATTGGCTTCCTCAATGGAAATCGGCCAATCCGAGATATTAGAGATTTCTTTCCCAATGGAAGAGAATCTTAACATTTCATTCAACCCGGACGGCTTCGCCGCCGGTTCACTTAGGCGTTATATGACCATGACACCTCGCACGCTGCCCCCCGGCCTGCACCCCGACACGCTGGCGCTGCACACCAGCATTGCGCCCAGCCCCTACGGCGAAAACTCCGAGGCGCTGTACCTCACCAGCGCCTTTGTGCAGCCCGACGCCGAAACGTCCGCGCGCCGATTCGCCAATCAGCAAGAGGGCTACACCTACGGGCGCACCAGCAACCCGTCGGTCACGGCCTTTGAGCGGCGCCTGGCCGCGCTGGAAGGCGCGGAGGCCGCCGTTGCCACCGCTAGCGGCATGGCCGCCAACCTGCTGTTGGGCATGGGCTTGCTCAAGGCGGGCGACCACCTGATCTGCTCGCGCTCCATGTTCGGCAGCACCATCAAGCTGTTTGGCGGCGAGTTCAGCAAATTCGGCGTGGAGACCACCTTTGTCTCGCAAACCGACCTGGCCGAATGGCGGGCCGCGCTGCGCCCGAACACGCGGCTGCTGCTGGTTGAAACGCCCACCAATCCGCTGACCGAGGTGTGTGACATCCGCGCGCTGGCTGATATCGCCCACGGCGCGGGCGCGTTGCTGGCGGCGGACAACACCTTTGCCACCCCCGCGCTGCAACGGCCTATGGCGCTGGGCGCAGACCTGGTGGTTCATTCCGGCACCAAGTTTCTTGACGGGCAGGGCCGCGTGCTGTCGGGCGCCATCTGCGCGTCGCGCAAGTTGGTGGACGAGGTGTTTGCCCCGCTGATCCGCACCGCCGGCATGGTGCT
>JAIRJU010000166.1 GCA_031260485.1 Pseudomonadales bacterium
GCCTACCTGATGGTGCCCGACATCGACAGCCTGACCAAGCAGGCCGAACAGCGGCTGGAAGCCATTCAGCACATGGAAGAACTGGGCTCCGGTTTTTATCTGGCCATGCACGACCTGGAAATACGCGGCGCGGGCGAGGTGCTGGGCGAAAACCAGAGCGGCAACATGATGGAGATTGGCTTTCAGCTCTACAACGACATGCTGGCCGAGGCCGTCAGCGCGCTCAAGGCCGGGCGCGAGCCGGACTTGCTCAGCCCCATGCAGGCGGCCACCGAAATCAACCTGCACGCCCCCGCCCTGCTGCCCAGCGACTACTGCGGCGACGTGCACCTGCGCCTGTCGTTCTACAAAAAACTGGCCACCGCCAAGACCAGCGGCCAGATTGACGCGCTGCTGGAAGAAATCGTGGACCGCTTCGGCAAACTGCCGCCGCAAGCGCAGACGCTGATCGACACCCACCGCCTGCGCGTGCTGGGCCAGCCCTGGGGCGTGCAGAAGATCGATGCCGCGCCGGGCGTGATCCACATCGGCTTCAAACCCAACCCGCCGATTGACCCGATGGCGATCATTGGCCTGATTCAGAAAAACAAGCACATCAAACTGGCAGGCAACGAACGCCTGCGCATTGAAAAAGCTTTGCCCGAACCGCAGGCGCGCGCGGACATGGTGCGGGATGTGCTGCGCAGTCTGGGCAAAGCCGAGCCAATTTCGCCGTCAAACCACCCGGCCCGACCAACCACGGAGGCACCAAGCTGAATCCAGACGATGATTGACTGCTTTATCCGGAATTTTCCATTTGCCCCGACGCATGAAATGCGCCGGTATGGCTCCCTCCCTCCTCGTGGGGGAGGGTTGGGGAGAGGGGGAGAGGCGCAGGACTGCAAGTGTGGCGCTCGCATCGGCGCTGCGCCCCTTTTCCCCCGACCACTCTCCCGCAATGGGAAGGGAGAAGGGGGGAAAGACAGCTTCCCATCCAACGGAAAATCTGGGTTTATCCAGGTAATGCCATGTCCAAGGCCGAAAACGCACCGCGCATGAATACCAATGCCGGTTCGGTCTGGCGTGGTGGTTGTATTCCGCTGGCGCTTCAGTTGGCGCTGTTGGCTGCGTTGCTGGTGACCGTAGTGCTGCTGGTGCTGACAACGCATCGGCATCTCGACATTCGGCAGGAGCACGCACACAGCCAAGCGGGCGTGGTGGCTTTACAACCGGCTGCCGCCGTAGAGCAACCGCTGCGCAACGAAAGCCGCCGCGAAGACGGATTGCGAACGGACGTTCCGGTCGTTACCAGCGCCAGCGCGCCCGCGGCGCAGGTGGTGAGCGATTCCGGTCTGGGTGATCTGCGTGCCTTTGGTCGCAAAGCCTGGGGCAGTTTGCTGCTTGTTGCCGCCGCCTGTCTGGGAGGCGTTTTGCTGATCGGAATCTGGGCCGCGCGCTGCATCAGCGCGCCGATTCGCAATCTGGCGCTGGCGCTGGACCGATTGAGCGCCGGTCAGCAGGCGCGCGTAACCGTGGCTGGTGCGCCGGAGGTGCGGTAGTTGCAGTGGAGCTTCAACCGTGCAGCGCAAGCGCTGCACGAACACCGTGAAATGCAGACCGAGCGTATCTGCAAAGCCACCGCTGAATTGGCGGAAAAGAACTACCAGATTGAGCGCGCCAGCCAGGCCAAGACGCGCCTGATGGCGGCTGCCAGCCACGACCTGCGCCAGCCGCTGCACGCGCTGGCCCTGTTGGCCGACGGGCTGGGCAGCGGCCAAACCGAGCCGGAGCAGTTGGAGCGCATCCACCACGTGCGCGATTGCGTGGCTTCGCTGGATCATCTGTTTTCCGAACTGCTCGACATTTCGCAGATCGACGCCGGTTTATTGCGGCCCCGCGTGTCCCACTTTGAGCTGGATCGGGTCATGAGCGAGGTGGACCGCAACTTCCGGCCTGTGGCCGAGCAGCGGCAGTTGCGGCTGGTGTGCGGCCTGCCGTTTCATGGGTGTGTTCGGACTACGCGATGCTGGTGCGTATTGTCGGCAATCTGGTCTCCAATGCCCTCAAATACACAAAGCATGGCGGGGTACTGGTTGCAGCGCGTCAGCGCGGCCAGCGAGTGCGTATCGATATTGTTGACACGGGTATGGGCATACACGCCGAACATCAGCAGCGTATTTTCGATGAGTTTTATCAGATCGCCGCCGCCGGCCGCAGCGCCGAACGTGGCATGGGGTTGGGCCTGGCGACTGTGCAGCGCCTGACAGATTTGCTGGGTGCCGAAGTCCGCCTGACCTCCGTCGTCGGTCGCGGCACCTGGGTGCAGGTGTATCTGCCTCTGTTTCAAACCGATTCTGATCCGGTGCAAAAGGCTTGATGCGGCAGGGTCACGCCGTGCCTGTACGCATGTCAAGAATCAGGGAACGGGGGTTTTCGGCGTTGCCAATCAGCGTCTTTTCTGCTCAAAGCTGTATTTGGCCTTTTGATAAACAGGTCCCCAGATAGGATGCCCCTCTTCAGATGGCAGAAGCCTGAATTTGGGATTCAACTGCATGGCCTCGTAGAATGCCTGCTGGCATGCGCGCAGATCATCCGTGACGCAGTAGCTGAAGGCGAGCTGTTTGAGTGCGCGTGCTCGGAGATCAGTCGAGGAAGTATTGGCATATCGAATCGACTGGAATCTTTTAATGGCTTCTGTATATTCGCCTTTTGAATATAAATTCATTCCTTCGTCAAAAATACGCTCAACCGCAGAAGTTGGCGGAGCTGAAGCTGGCGATGATGACGGCAGTGTTGTTCGGCAGGAGGCCAGAATGAGCATCAAACCAAAGATGCAGATTGATTTTGCAAAGATATAAATTTTCATTTTATACTCCAAAGTCACTTGTCTGACAAGACTGAGCGATTCGTGTTGGAAATCTGTTTGATTGATGGATTGTGATTTTGAGAAATTTGAAAGTTATTTTAATGTGATTGACTTGGCTGCTGTTAATTTCCGAATCGATAATTGATTATATAATTATTTTTTATCTACCGCGTAGATTAACCTGGTGGTAGATGGAAAACCTGGGTTGGAGATGACGATGGTGTGCTTACCTGGAGATAAATCCAGATGTTTCAGTGGAGGGCTGATGCCGAAGGGTTGTCTGTCCACGGTTATATATCCCCAAGGTTCGATTCTAAGGTGAACTATGGATTTTGGTCCTGGAGGCGTTGGTTTTCTGGGAGGGGAGGGTATTTTTGGCAAATATTCTTCCAATTTAAGTAATGGGCTGGCGCTGTGTCTAAGGAATCTCTGATTTATTCCCCATTGAATGAATGCGATCAATCCTTACCTGTAAACCCATGAAACAAACGACCTTCGCCTCGCTGGCCTTTGAGCGCAAGAAGAAACAAACCCGCC
>JAIRJU010000190.1 GCA_031260485.1 Pseudomonadales bacterium
CAGGCTCGGCGTTGCGTCATCGTGAAACGGGCAGCGCATCACCCAGTCCCTGCCGCGCCTCTTCAGTTCGTGCCCCTGGCTCTCGACCAGCCGCCGCAGCGACACCTCCGCCTTGAGTCGTTCCAGTTCGTCCTTCGCGATCGGGATCGTCGGCATCGTGTCTCCGCTAAAAACCTGTCAAGGGGGGCATGCTAAAAAAACCGCGTTGCAGAGTACTCATTATGCGAGTAATATCGGGCGTGTCTACAGAAACCCGGGTTACCGTCATGGCTCCCATCATTTCATCCACCGACGACGTGAAGACCAGCGACGAACAGCTTTTCAGGGAACTGGGCGCGCGCATCGCCAGCACCCGCAAGGCCCGCAGCCTCACCCAGGTGCAACTGGCCGAACGCCTGGGCATCGCACAGCAGACCCTCGCCCATTACGAAGGAGGCCGGGTTCGCCTGCCCATCGGCACCTTGCTGGACCTGGCCCACGAGCTCAAGACAGGTGTCTCGGAACTGATTGGCGAATCGTCAAGGCTCCCGGTCAAGCCAGGCCCTGCATCAAGGTTGCAGCAGCAGGTTGCACGCATCAGCCAGTTGCCGCGCGCCAGGCAGAAGCTCGCCTGCGACCTGCTCGATACCGTGCTCGCCCAGGCCTGACGCTAAACTGGGTATTTCGGCCCAACGTGACCGGCGATTTCGGAGGAACGTGACCGGCCATTTCGGCGCATCGTGACCGATCATTCCGGCTGATCGTGACCGGTCATTCCGGACAAGCGTGACCGATTTTGCCAGATTCCGAAATCACCGGTCACGATGCCGTTACGGCATCGTGACCGACCGTAACGATCATCAAACAGGCAGCAGGTGTTGCGCAGTGATCAACCCATTGTGCGGGTATCGTTCCGGAATTTTTTCCGGAGCAATCGATGCCCGCATCAAGGATGACTATGCGCAAGATCAAGGACGTTCTGCGTCTGAAACACGAAGCGAGGCTCTCGCACGAGAAGATCGCGGCAGCACTGCGTATTTCCAAGGGCGTGGTGACCAAGTATGCGGGTCTGGCTGAGACGGCGGGCCTGCGGGACTGGCCCAGTATCGAAGGGCTGGAGGAGGCCGAACTCGAGCAGCGCCTGTTGCCGCGCGTGACACGGCGGCACAGCGAGTTTGTCCTGCCCGATTACGGCCGCATCCACCAGGAGCTACGCCGCAAGGGCGTCACGCTCATGCTGCTGTGGGAGGAGTACCAGGCCGATCACGCGGGCGGGCAGACCTGGCAGTACACCCAGTTCTGCGAACATTACCGGCAGTTCGCCCAGCGCCTGAAACGCTCGATGCGCCAGCTTCACCGCGCGGGCGAGAAGCTGTTCATCGACTACGCGGGCCCCACGGTCGCCTTGAGCGATGGCACCCATGCGCACATGTTCGTGGCCGTGCTGGGCGCCTCGGGCTATACCTTTGCCTGCGCCACGCCGCACGAGCGCATGAGCGACTGGCTGGAGGCCACGGCTGCCGCGCTGACCTTCATCAATGGCGTGCCGCAGCTGATCGTGCCGGACAACCCGCGCGCGATGATCGCACGGCCCGACCGCTACGAACCGCTGAATAACGAAACCGTGCAGGACTTCGCCCGCCACTACGGGACCTCGGTGCTGCCCGCGCGTCCGCGTCACCCGCAGGACAAGGCGCGCGTCGAATCCGGCGTGCAGGTGGTTGAGCGCTGGATTCTGGCACGGTTGCGCAAACACCGGTTTGACAGCGTCTACGCACTCAACCAGGCCATCGCGCCCCTGCTGGAGAGCCTGAACCAGCGCGCTTTCCAGAAGCTGCCCGGCAGCCGTGCCAGCGCCTTTGCGCAGCTTGATCGCCCGGCCCTGCAACCCTTGCCTGTGCGGCCCTACGAGATCGCCCACTTCAAGTCCGTCAAGGTCCACATCGACTACCACGTCGAGATCGCTGGTCACCGCTACAGCGTGCCGCATGCGCTGGTGGGCCAGAGCCTGCAGGCGCGCGTAACACGCCACGCGGTCGAACTGCTGCTGCGCGGCCAGCGCGTGGCCAGCCATGTCCGATCCGAACGGCGCGGCGGCTTTACCACCGTCGATGAGCACATGCCCGCGGCACACCGTGCCCACCGGCAATGGACCCCGCAGCGCCTCATCCACTGGGGCCATGAGATTGGCCCGGCCACCGCCCGCGTGGTCACGCAACTGCTCGAACGCTTCAGGCACCCTGAACAGGGCTACCGCTCCTGCCTGGGACTGCTCTCGCTCTCCAAAAAGTACGGCCGGGTCCGGCTGGAGGCCGCCTGCGCCCTGGCACTCACCCTGCCCGCGCAACGCTATCGCGACGTGCGCGAGATCCTGCTCAACCACCGCGAGCGCATCACCCCATCCGCCCAGACCGACTGGATCAGCCCGGTCCACCAGAACGTGCGCGGCCCGGCCTATTACCACTGAGGCATCCTCCATGATGATCCACACCACCCTGGCGCAACTGCGCGAACTCAAGCTCACCGGCGCGGCCCTCGCCCTGCAGGAACAACTGGCGCAACCCGCCATGGCAGCGATGCCCTTCGAGGATCGCCTGGCCCTGCTGGTCGACCGGGAAATCGCCCACCGCCAAAACACCCGCCAGCAGCGGCTTCTGAAGCAGGCCAGACTGCGCTACGCCCAGGCCTCCATCGAAGACCTCGACGCGCGACCCGCACGCGGCCTCCAGCGCAACGCCATCCTCAGCCTGGCCATGGGCAACTGGGTGCAAACCGGTCACTGCATCCTCATCAGCGGCCCCACCGGGGCCGGCAAGTCCTGGCTGGCCTGTGCGCTGGCCCAGTATGCCTGCCGGCAGGGGCTCTCGGCTCACTACCAGCGTGTACCCCGTCTGCAGGAAGAACTCGCCCTGCGCCACGGCAGTGGCGCCTTTGGCAAGTGGCTCGTTCAACTGGCCAAAACCGATGTCCTTGTATTGGACGACTGGGGTATGGGCGCACTCGACGCTGCCACGCGCAGCGATCTGCTCGAAATCATCGACGACCGCGTCGCCGGGCGTGCCACCATCATCGCCAGCCAGTTGCCCATCGAACACTGGCACGCCTGGATCGGCGACGCCACCCTCGCCGACGCCATCCTCGACCGTATCATGCAACGCCATCACCGCATCGAGCTGAGCGGCGAATCCATGCGCAAAATCCAACCCAAAAACCAGCCAGGAGGACAAAACAGCAACCCATCGTGACCGATGAGGATAGAATTTATGCGCGCAACACCCACCGCCTGCACGGCGGTCACGATGACCCGAAATCAGCGGTCACGTTCAGCCGGAATCAGCGGTCACGTTCGCCGAAATACGCAGCCTGTCGTGCAAAACGTTCCTCGGCATGGCCTTCAAGCTTATCGAAGCCGCCGGGCAAACGTGGCGTCGCATTCGCGGTGCCGACAAGATCGAACAGCTCTTGAAGGGAATTCCCTTCAAGGATGGAACTCCGGCGACTGACAGCACACCGGATCCGCAACTGCTTGCCGCCTGATCATGCTGCCGACCGTCCGTACACCAGATTTGACTTTTGCTCGCCACACCATCCGTATCGATGATCTCAAGATAAGGTGCTCTCAAAAACTCACCTTCATATGGCATACCCCACATACCGCTGTCTATTCCTACCTCAGGTATTTCTACACGAAATTTCATGAACTATTCCTTACGTATTAGCGAGACTTTTACTCGTGATCAAGGTGAAAAAGTATCTAAATGATCTATCGTTATTGACTGAATGACGCAATTTGTGCCAATGGCCAAGCAGTAGGG
>JAIRJU010000211.1 GCA_031260485.1 Pseudomonadales bacterium
CGCTGGCTATATATTTCCCTATCTTCTGGATGAAACTCAGGAAGTCGCGCGCGCCTATGACGCGGCCTGCACGCCGGATTTCTATTTGTTCGACGCCGAGCGCAAGCTGGTTTATCGCGGCCAATTCGATGCTAGCCGGCCCAACAACGGCATCGCTGTCACCGGGGGCGATGTGCGCGCCGCCATCGACGCGGTGCTGAGCGGGGCGTCAGTAAACGCACAGCAGCAGCCGAGCATCGGCTGTAACATCAAATGGAAACAGGCGGATTGACAGCATGAAAGGCTGCCTCTACATCGTCGCCACGCCCATCGGCAATTTGGCCGATCTCAGCCAACGCGCGCTGGAGGTGTTGCGCAGCGTAGCGCTGGTGGCGGCGGAAGATACTCGCCACAGCGCTCGCCTGCTGCAAGCCTATGGCATCACCACACCGATGCTTGCCCTGCATGAACACAACGAAGCGCAGCGCGGCGCGCTATTGTGTGAGCGCATCGAAAGCGGCGAGCGCATCGCGCTGATCTCGGATGCCGGCACGCCCTTGATTTCCGACCCTGGCTACACGCTGGTGCGTGAAGCGCATCGGCGCGCTCTGGCGGTGGTGCCTGTGCCTGGCGCCTGCGCTGCTGTGGCCGCGCTGTCGGCGGCGGGGCTACCTTCGGATCGCTTCTGTTTCGAGGGTTTCTTGCCCGCCAAATCTCCAGCGCGCCGGCAACGGCTCGGTGAGCTTGCAGCGGAAACGCGCACGCTGATTTTTTATGAAGCGCCGCACCGTATCGAAGAATGTTTGGCCGATCTCGTCGCCGTCTGGGGCGAGGCGCGGCCAGCCACCTTGGCGCGCGAACTTACCAAAACTTTTGAAACGATAATTCAAGATAGTCTGGGCGGCCTGCTGCAACGGGTGCGCACCGATCCTGATCAGCGCAAGGGAGAATTCGTGCTGGTGGTGCAAGGCGGCGCTGAGCGCCCAGTAACGTCAGAGGAAGCCGCCATGGACACCTTGCGCGTATTGCTCGATTACCTGCCGCTCAAAGAGGCCGCCAGCGCCGCGGCGCGGCTTACTGATCTGCGCAAGAACCGGCTTTACGAACTGGGCCTACAATTGCAGAACCGCGCCGAAGCATGAAGAGCGCCATAAATAGCCATAAATAAAAGACTGATTGGTTTTTTTCGCCTGCGCCACTATTCTTGCGCGCCTGAGTCGGCCAGACAATCGCTGTGATGGCTTCACCGCCATCAGGGAGGAAAGTCCGGGCTCCACAGAGCAGGGTGCCAGGTAACGCCTGGGAGGCGCGAGCCTACGGAAAGTGCAACAGAAAGCATACCGCCTGCCCCTTCTCTTTTGAGGCGGGGCCGGTAAGGGTGAAATGGTGCGGTAAGAGCGCACCGCATGGGTGGTAACACTCCATGGCATGGCAAACCCCACCCGGAGCAAGGCCAAATAGGAATCCACTGGTGTGGCTCGCACTGGATTCGGGTAGGCTGCTTGAGCGGCGCGGTGACGCGTACGCCAGATGAATGATTGTCCTAGACAGAACCCGGCTTATCGGCTGACTCACCTAATTCTTCTCGCTCACCTCTCCTCCCGGCTCCTACCCAGGAACCTGGTTCTGGGACGCAAGTCGGCAGCATGGCGCTGCATGGGTCTCTCCCGCACGCGGACGAGGGGGAGAAATAACGCCAACGATTGAACCGAAAATGCTCTAAATTCCCCTCCTGTGGAGGGGTGCCCGCAGGGCGGGGTGGTGCCGTAGGCAACTGAAGTGGCACAAGATAAATTTTCCCTCCGTAACCACCCCGTCCGCCTACGGCGTCCACCCCTCCACAGGAGGGGAATTGTCCTGTGGCAAGCGCTAGAGTGGTTTTGATTCCAATGCTGGCACGTGCAGTTTGCGAGGCCATCCCCTTCGCTCAAGCGAGGGGAGAAATAATGTCAACGGTTTGATCAAAAACGCTCTCATTCAAACATCACCGCTCATCATTTATTTCATCATCGGCCTCAGCCGGACTTTCACCCTCCGCCTCCGCAATACCATAGCGTTCCGCTGCCCACTCGCCGAAATCGATCAACTGGCATTTCTTGCTGCAAAAAGGCCGATAGGTTTCTGCTTCCGTCCAGCGCACGATTTTCTGGCAGGTGGGGCAGTTAACTTGTTTGATGCCATTCATGTGCGAGTTCCTCATAGCGTGCCGCAAGTTCGGCCACGCGCGGGGTGAGCGCGGCCTGAGGGCCGCTATTGTCGATGACATCGTCGGCTCTCGCCAGCCGCTGTGCGCGCGGTAGTTGCCGTGCCATGATTGCGGCGAGCGTGGCTGCATCGGTGCCATCGCGCGCTTGCGCGCGGGCGCGCTGCACGGCGGGCGGTGCATCCACCACCAGCACGCGCTGCACGACATCATAGCCTTCGCCTTCGAGCAGCAGCGGCACCATCACGATCAGCCAGCGGGCAGTGCTGGCGGCGATCTTGGCGCGGATGCGTTGACGAATCACCGGATGCAGCAACTGTTCCAGCCAGGTGCGCGCTGTGGCGTCGGCGAAGATGCGCTGGCGCAAGGTGGCGCGGTCGAGGCTGCCATCGGTTTGCAAGATGTCGTTGCCGAAGTGCGCGGCAATCAGTGTCAAGAGTTCGCTGCCGGGCGCCACTACCTCGCGGCTAAGGTGATCGGCGTCGATCACAGGAATGCCGAGCGCTGCAAATTCTGCCGCCACCGCGCTCTTGCCGCTGGCGATGCCGCCGGTGAGCCCTACTACATAAGGGCCTTTATCAGAGCCTTTGCGTGCCTGCATTTTAGAATGCTCCACCAAATAACAAGGCGGATAGCGCTTGCCCCCACAGCAGCGCGATGCCGCCTGCGGTGGCGAGAAATGGCCCGAAGGGCAGCGGTGCGTGACGATCGCGGCCACGTAGCGCAATCAGCGCAAGGCCAGTCAGCGCGCCGCTCAGTGAAGAGAGCAACACGATCAGCGGCAGCGCCTGCCAGCCCAGCCAGGCGCCGAGCGCGGCCAGTAATTTGAGGTCGCCCTGGCCCAAGCCTTCGCGCCCGCTGAGCAATTTGAATATCCAGTACACACTCCACAGCAAGAGATAACCAGCCGCGGAGCCGATTATCGCGTTGCCGGGAGAGACGAACAGGTGCTGCGTATTGAGCAAAAGGCCAAGCCAGAGCAGAGGCTGCGTCAGGGTGTCGGGCACCAGTTGCTGTTCAAGATCGATCGCGGCCAGCGCCAGCAAAGCCCAGATGAAGCACAGCGCAAATACGGTTTGCCAACTCAAACCGAAGTGCGCCACCACGACAACGCCAAGCAGCGCCGTGAGCGCTTCCAGCAAGGGATAACGCGGCGAAATCGCGCCATGGCAGTGGCGGCAGCGCCCGCGTAGCAGCAGATAGCCAACGAGCGGCAGGTTGTCGCGCACGCGCAGAGGATGGCGGCAAGCCGGGCACTGCGAGGGCGGTAGCGCCAGGTTGAAGAGCGCTTCTTCCTGCACTTCGAGCCCCAGCATTTCACGGCTTTGACGCTGCCAATCGCGCTCCAGCATCCGCGGCAAGCGCTGCACCACCACGTTGAGAAAACTGCCCACGATCAAACCGAGCACGGCGGTGCAAACTAGCGCGAGCCAGGGCTGCGCGCGCAACAGGTCGATCAAAGATTCCAGGAAGGCCATGCAAAATTCTCGCGTGAATGACGGCGCTGATGGTAGCCGTCTGCGCCGTTCAAAGCACGTTACCCAATTGAAACAGCGGCAGATAGAGCGCGAGCAGCAAGGTGCCCACCACGGCGCCGAGCACCGCCATGATGAGCGGTTCGAGCAGCGCGGTAAGCGTTTCGGCGAGGGCATCGGCTTCGTTGGCGTAGATGTCGGCGCCGCGCGCGAGCAGGGTATCGAGCGTGCCGGATTCCTCGCCCACCACCACCAATTGCACCAAGAGCGGTGGAAACAAAACGCTTTGCTGCAAGGCGCGCGATAAGCGCACGCCCGTGGCGAGTTCGCCGCGCGCGTGCAGCACCGCGGCGCGATAGACGCTGTTGCCGGTGGCGCCAGCGCTGGCGTTGAGCGCTTCTACCAGCGGCAGCCCCGCGGCGAAGGTGGTGGCCAGCGTGCGGCAGAAGCGGGCCAGCGCGGCCAGCTTCACCACGCTGCCGAGCGCGGGCAGTTGCAGCAGGCGGCGCTCGCACCACTCACGAAAGCCGCGCGAGCGTTGCCGTGCGGCACGCCATAACAAGACGGCACCGAACGCGGCCCCCGCCAGCGCTGGCCACCATGTCTGCGCCCACGTGGACAGTTGCAGTACGTGGCGCGTGAGCGCCGGCAGTTCAGCGCCGAGATCGGCGAAGGTAGCGGCGAAGGCAGGCACCACTTTCACCAGCAGCAGCGCGGTAACGACCAACGCCACGCTCAACACGATGCACGGATAACGCAGCGCCTTGGCCACGCGCGCCTTGAGCGCCGCGGCGTGTTCGAGATGACGCGCCAGACGTTCCAGCAACACATCAAGCTCGCCGGAGGCTTCGCCAGCGGCCACCAGGTTGCAGTAAAGCTCGTCGAAGTCGCGGGGGTGGCGGCGTAACACGGTGGAGAAGGGTTCGCCGGAAGCCACCGCCTCGCGTAGCTGCATGACGCGCTCGCGCAGCGTGCCAGCGTCCAGGCTCTGCGCGGTCAAATCGAAACTTTGCACCAGCGGCAGGCCGGCCTTGAGCATCGTGGCCAACTGGCGCGTAAACAGCGCGATGTCGCGCGCCTTGATGCCGCCGCGCCAGGCCAGTGCGGTGTGTTTGCGTTGCACGCGCAAAGCGCACAGCCCTTGCCGCAGCAATTGCGCTTTGGCCAAGGCGCGGCTTTGCGCTGTTATTTCGCCGTGCTGTGCCACACCACGGCCATCGCGGCCTTGCCAGTGGAACACCTGTTGTTTGAGCGCTGCGTCCATGTGCGTGTGTTCTCGTCAGGCAAGACTATTGGCTTCGCGCAAGCTGGTCAGCCCTTGCGCCACCTTGGCCAAGGCCGCGCTGCGCAGCGTGGCATAACCTTCCTCGCGCGCCAGCGCGGCGATGCTGAGCGCGTCGGTGTCGCTCATGATGGCGCGGGTGATGTTTTCGGTGACAGGCAATACTTCATAACAACCGATGCGGCCTTTATAGCCGTCGTTGCAGCGCTCGCAACCGTTGGCCTCGAACAGCGTGAGGCCAGGCAGTTGCGCTTCGCTGAAGCCTTCTTGCAACAACAATTGCGCCGGCAGTTTGAGCGGTTTTTTGCAGTGGCCGCACAGCCGCCGCGCCAGGCGCTGTGCCACGATCAGCGTAATGGAGCTTGCCAGGTTGTAACCGGCGATGCCCATGCCGCGCAGGCGCGTGAGTGTTTCTGGCGCGCTGTTGGTGTGCAAGGTGGAGAGCACCAAATGGCCGGTCTGCGCCGCCTTGACCGCGATCTCTGCGGTTTCGAGATCACGGATTTCACCCACCATCACCACGTCTGGGTCTTGGCGCAAAAAAGCGCGCAGCGCGGTGGCGAAATTCAGGCCCACCTTGGGGTTCACCGCCACTTGGTTGATGCCTTCGAGATGGATTTCCACCGGATCTTCAGCGGTGGAGATATTGCGCTCATGGGTATTTAGAATGTTGAGTCCACTATAAAGCGTGACAGTTTTGCCGCTGCCGGTGGGGCCAGTGACCAAGATCATGCCTTGCTTGCGCGCGAGCGCTTCCAGGTAGCACTGTTTCTGCCAGGTGTCGAAGCCCAGCGCGTCGATGCCAAGCTGTGTGCTCGTGGCATCGAGAATGCGCAGCACCAGCTTTTCGCCCCACAAGGTTGGCAGCGTACTCACGCGCAGGTCTATCGCCTTGCTGCGCGTCAGGTTGAGCCGGATGCGGCCATCTTGCGGCAAACGCCGCTCCGCCACATCGCAGCCTGCCATGATTTTCAAGCGCGCGGCGATGCGAGCAGCGCTGGGCAGCGGCGGATGCGCCACTTCCTTGAGCAGGCCATCGAGGCGCAGCCGCACACGGCAGATTTTTTCGTAGGGTTCGAGGTGAATGTCGGAAGCGTTGCGCCCAATGGCATCGAGCAGCAGCTTGTTGACGAAGCGCACGATCGGCGTTTCGTCCACGGCGGCGTCGTCGGCGTGGGCGGCGGGCCCTGCGGGGTCATCGAAACGCAAGTGCGCTAAATCGTTGAAGCTGCTGTCGGCTGCGGGCACGGTGTCGAGCAGCGCGTTGAGCGCGCGGCGCAGCTTGTCGTCTTCCACCACCACCAGGTCCAAGGTGGCGCCGGTGTGGAATTTTAGTTCAAGAAACGCCTCGTGTGCGGTGGGATCAGTCACGCCGAGGCACAGCCGCGCACCATGCTGGGCCAGCGGCAGCACTTGGTGCTGCTGCAAAAGCCGCGCATCGATCAGGCCCTGCGGCACGCCTTTGGCATCGAACACTTCGAGATCGAACAGCGGCAGCCCAAACGCCTGCGACGCCGCCACGGCGATGGCGCGCGCGGATAACACCCCTTGCTCAACCAGCCAGCGCGTCAGTGGCACCTGGTTTTTATCCGCCTCCACGCAGCAGCGCTGCGCCAACGCTGGCGTCAACAGCGCCGCCGCCACCAGCGTGCGGGCCAGGCCGGAGCTTGAGCTTGCAAGAGGTAGAGCGGAGTGAGCCATGTTGCGCTAACCACGGTGAAGGAAGCGCGCCGCAGTGTAGTCGGAAGTGGGGGATTTGCCAGAAAAGATGAAGTAGGCGCTTGCCTTCACAAAAATCGCTGTAAATGAAGTGCTATTTCTCCCCTCGCCCGCTTGCGGGCGAGGGGGAGAAAAGTGTCAACGCTTGAGCCAAAACCGCCCTGGATCAGGGTGCCAAGAGGGCGCTTTTCATTCCGCAGGGATTTGACGATAAATTGACGCAAAATCGAGAATATCTAGAACTTTTGTTCGATGACAAAAATGATCTGGACACATAAGAATTCGCTTGCCAAAAGACTAGCCATTGATCGCCGGCTATTTTTATGTGCTGCGGAAAAATTATCGTAGTGCGCTGTATAACAGATGTAGCTCGATACATGCGGCGCGCTTTTTCATTTTTTATTTAAGGAGCATTTAGTATGAAAAAATTGCTGCTGTTGATATTCCTGTTTGCCGTAGCAAGTATTGCCACAGCTCAGCAACAGGTTCGACCACGGATTCAGCCAGGGGGAGGGATAGTGCTGCCTCCTACTGCTCTCCCACCTCGACAGCCAGTACCACAGGTAAATCTCCCTCCAGTGGTGGGTGGAGATGTAGTACTGAGATCGCGTCTCCTCCTTAGCCCTTGGGCTGATGCTACTGCAACATTGAGGCCCGATATCGGGAACGGGGCCAAAGTGACTCTTTCCATTCGGGATAGCAACAATAACAGCATGATCGGTCGTGTCGGCAGCACTTCAGTCAGCAGTAGTGACGGCCTGGTGCGGACAACAAGGAGCGGAGCCGCCAGATCGTTTTATCAAGATGGCATGACCTGCTCAACGCAGAATGTCAAATTATCGCTGGACAATGACAACTTCATGTCAGTGGCCTACGCCCGCCAAGCCATAGAGCTATACCCTGGCGCGGTTTATACCTTTGAAGACTTCTTCGGCGGCAACCTCAAGCCGGTAACGGTTCCGCGTAATCAGGTCACTCTCCGCACCAGCATGAACACAAGGGCAGATCCGAGCGTGCAAGTCAGAATTCCCGATGGCGTGGGCGGCACCACGGCGCTGACAAATGCCGTGCATGGGCTTCGCACTCTTGATCTTGCACCAGGGGTAAAGCCGACAGACGGGAAAAATTTTGTGGGCACGATTTATCGCACGGAAAATAATTCCAGTACCATGCTGGCTCTCACGGGTGGCGGCTCGTTTTTGGGCATTGCTAGTGGCAATTTCGCGTACCAAAACAATCAAGACAGTGACCATCGCTATTTCTTGGTTGACGTTACGAAGGAAATGTTCACCATCGAGGCTTCGTTCGATGCTGATAGAAATGGCGGCTTGTTCACCGCTGACGCGAAGGTGCCGCCGCACGCGATGCTGATGAATTCCGTTACTTACGGCGGACGGGCGATAATCTTGATCGACACCAAGATCACCAGTCGGGAACAAGGCATCAGGCTGGATGCTGGCTATAATGACCTGATCTTCAGTGCCAGTTCCACGCTGAACTCACTGGTCGCTAATATGAGTAGCGAAACCACGGTACGGTTATTTACGGTGGGTGGTACACACCTCACCCTATTTAACAACGTCAATACTCGCAACATAGTAAGTGCTGTAAATACCTATTTGGCGAACCTTACCACAACAAATGCCGAGCCAATCAAGTACAGCTTTGCTGACATGCAAGGTAATCAACTGAGCACACATAGCGCGTCGGACGAATTCCCTACCAGAAACTGTTTGCCGGAGGCCCCCACCTTTTCCACAGGAGCTGTGGGTGGTACCCATAAAGACTCAAATGGTCGCGTCCTCGACAGCGATTTCGAGGACTTATGCGGCACAAACGAATACTTGGTAGGTTTCCGTGCGCGAACAGGAGCTTGGGTTGATGGTATCGGCATGATTTGTGCGCCAAGGGGAAATAATGCCAACCATGAAGTAGGCTGGGAGGGTGGGGGGAATAGTGGTTCAAGCGCTCTCAAGCTTCAAAAAGTCACTTGCCCCAATAATCAGCCGATCACCGCTATTGGTCTTGTACACATCAGAGACGATGAGAACAGGGGCAATCCGTTAGGGTATGTCAACACGGTGGCCATGACTTGCTTCGGCGAGAACCCAAGTGCCATGCCGATGCCGCGCTGCATTGAATCCGGGGAAGGCTGCGGCAGAATGTCTGACCGTCCCTATAATGTTTTGCGGTGCCGAACTGATGAGGCGGCGATGGGAATACAGGGCCGTGTTGCGAATAATTACGTGGACGCATTAGGGCTGGTGTGCAGAACACTGCACGATTAGCGTGGTAGCTCCGGTAGGCTGGGTTTCAGCGCAGCGGAAACCCAGCTTACCGCCCATTGACAACGCCAATGC
>JAIRJU010000236.1 GCA_031260485.1 Pseudomonadales bacterium
TTCAAGTCGATTCCAGCCGCACGGGCGCGGAAGAAGAGGAAATGATCACGCGCCTCTTGGCAGTGGAAAGCGTGGAGGAGCCGACCGAGATCGTGATTCACGTCAACATGCTAAAAGAAGGCTGGGACGTGACCAACCTCTACACCATCGTCCCGTTGCGCGCAGCCAATGCACGCACGCTGATCGAGCAGAGCATTGGGCGCGGCCTGCGCCTGCCCTATGGTAAACGCACGGGCGTCGATGCGGTAGATCGCTTGAATATCGTGGCGCACGACAAGTTTCAGGAAATCATCGACGAAGCGAACCGAGGGGATTCGCCGATTCGACTCAAGCAGGTCATCCTTGAAGCCCCTGGCGTTGATGATAAGAAGGTGAGCGTTCAGGTTAGCTCGGGAGCGATGACGCGCCTTGGGCTCGTCGAAGCACCGACCATTGTCATCGATCCAACCGGTGCTAGCACTGCGTCGGCCACCGCCCCTGTGGCTGTATTTACCACAGAGCCCGAGCGCCGGGTTGCGTACATGGTGATGGACGTGATCGGCAAGTACGAAGTCAAACGTGACCTTGTGCCAACCAGCCAGGCGTTGCTCACCCTGGATGTGCAATCAGCGATCCTGGCTGAAGTGACGGAGCGACTGAAGCCTGCCCAAGGCGAATTGCTGGCTGGCGCGAATGATGGCGTATCTGCACTTGATTTGTCAGCTGTGGTATCTAAAACCACCGAGATCGTGGTTCAGCAAACCATCGATATTCCACGAATCGCGGTGGTACCTGCGGGCGAAGTCACCACCGGTTTTCATCCATTCAAGCTGGGCGCATTGCCCAATTTTCAGCCGGGCCAGCGAGAGATCGTGGGGCAAGAACTGCGCACGAATCATCAGTTCGTCATGAGCCGGGAGGCCGGCATCCGCGAGCAGCGTTTCGAGGACTACATCGTCAAAAAGTTGATCGACTTCGATGACATCGATTACTTCACGCAATCTGAGTTGCTGTATGACTTGGCCGGGCAGGCTGTTGCCCACTACAAGGCACAGAACTATTCCGAGAACGAGTTGCACGAGATTTTTGACACCTACGGTGCGGAGCTGGCCCGACTGATTCGGGCCGAGATGATGATTCACTTCTGGGAAGAGGCCACCGAGTACGATATACAGGTCAGCCGAGGTTTCACGGAGATTAAACCGTGTAATTACACAGCAGTAGCAGGGCAGACGGCGCACCACTACCGTGAAACTGTAACCGAGCTGGGCAAGATCAAGCAGATGCTGTTTGGCGGTTTTTCACGTTGCTTGTATCCATTGCAGAAGTTTGATTCGGATACAGAGCGGCGCTTTGCTGTCATCCTGGAGCGCGATGCGCTGAAGTGGTTCAAACCTGCCAAAGGACAGTTTCGGATTTACTACAAACTGGGCAGCGAGCAGCCAGAGTACATCCCTGACTTTGTAGCTGAAACTGAATCCATGATCTTCATGGTTGAAACCAAGGCGCGGACAGATATCGACACACAGGAAGTGCAAGCCAAGGCCGCTGCTGCGGTGCGCTGGTGCAAGCATGCGTCTGACTACGCGGTATCGGTCGGTGGCAAGCGTTGGCGATACCTGCTGGTACCGCACGATGACATTGCGGAGTCAAAACGCCTGACAGACTATTTGCGGTTTGAAGTGAAAGTCTGAACGCGGACAACCGCTGGCGCCTTCCATCCCGTCAGCGCCTCATCAGGAATCAAGGAGCCATTGCCCGCCAGCCCATGTGCCGCATCAAGCACGGCGCGTTGCTCCGGCGTCGTAATGGGGACGATGCGCTCACGTCCACCTTTGGTCCATGCTCCCTTCGAGGCGATATGGTCGCCCCGGTCGGCATGACTTGGCTGAAACTTGATGGCCTCCTCGCGCCGCAGTCCAATTGCCTCTCGCCGATGCCCAACTGCGCATTGTCCGCGGGCAAGATGGCCGCCTTGCCGACTTTCTCAGCCCACCAACGCAGGGTGAGACGCTGCCGTGTTTCAATGCCCGTTCGAGCAGCAGCAGATATTCGTCGCTGGACAGACAAGCCTTGACCTGCGCGTCACCCGTATTCTCTCGCTGAAGCGAGTTGGAATATTGTCGGCGTTCTGGAACAAAATGTATAAAAATCGGCTTGCGGCGCGCATCGTTGGATGCCCTTGGAAGCGCATTTTCTAGGGTCGCGCTTCGGCGTTTATCTGATCCAGCAGCGCTGTGGCTTCCGCCACGGTCAGCGGCACGTCGAGGCCGCGTGCGTTGGCGGCATTTGCAAATACCTGCGTGAGCAAGGGTGGCTCCAGCCGCGCGTCGCGCAGCAAGGCGGCGTCGGTGAGAATGGCGTGCGGTTCGCCGTCGGCGATGATGGTGCCTTTGCGCATCACTACCACGCGGCTGGCGATCTGCGCGGCCATTTCCATGTGATGGGTGACGACGATGAAGGTAAGGCCGTGGCCAGTATTGAGATCGCGGATCAGATCCACCACCTGCCGCACCGCGCTGGGATCGAGAAAGGCGCTGGGTTCGTCGAGCAGCAGCAGCGGTTGCCGCATCGCAATCAAACCCGCCAGGCCAACGCGACGCATTTCGCCATAGCTGAGTTGATGAATGGGGCGTTCGGCCAGATGCGTAACATGCGCCAGTTCCATCGCTTGTGCCACGCGCGCGTCGATTTCGGCGGGGGCCAGGTCAAGATTGGTGGGGCCATAGGCCACGTCGGCGCGCACGTGCGTGGAAAAAAGCTGATCGTTCGGATCCTGAAACAACAAGCCCACGCGGCGGAACGCCTCGGTGCGCGTCTTGCGGTCGAGCGCTTGGCCCAGCAAGTGAATTTCGCCATGCAGCGGCCGCAGCGCACCCATGATGAGCTTGAGCAAGGTCGATTTGCCGCAGCCGTTCGGGCCGCACACCACCACGACTTCACCGCGGCGCACCGTGAGATTCAGATGGTCGATTTCGTGCGTATGATCATGCGCGTGCGCGCCGTGGGCATGATAGGAAAACGTCAGATTGCGGCAATCGAGCACGGTATCGGCGCTAGTATTCGTTGTCATTTGGATTTCGCCTCGGCGCCACGCGCCACCATGGCTTGTTGAATGCGCGCGGCGCGGTCATAGGCGCGCAGAATGACCTGCGCCAAAATCATGCCCAGCCCTTTGAGGCGGCGGCGAAAGCCGCGCGTGCCGCCGCGCACGGATGAGGCGGTCATCATACGAAAACACTCATCGGCAAGCAGAAAGGCGTAACGGTAGGTCATGTCGAAGGCATCGACGAAGGCTTCCGGCAAGCGGTACCAGCGCAGCGCCATGAGGAGTTTGTCGAACGGCGTGGTGAGGAATACCGCCGCCATCCACGCCATATCGGACAAGACACGCAAGCCTGCGCCAATGCCGAGCCATACGCCTTCCTGGTAGAGCGTCAGCGCGCCCCATTGCGCCAGCGGCGTGTGGCCGAAGCCAAGGCTGAAACCGGCCATGATCAACACCGTGGCCCACAGCGGCGCGAAGAAAAACAGCGCAAACAAACGCAGCGGAATGCGGGAACGCAGCACGCCCGCCAAGGCCACCAGCAGCAGCGGCCCTGATACCACTGGCCGCGCAAAACCCACGTTGATCGCCACCGCCGCCACCAGCAAGCCCAGCTTCACGCGCGCATCGACACGATGTAGACCGATCGGTAGCACTGTCGCTTGATAGTCCTGAATCAGGCGATCGATGCGCAGCGAGTGCCCACCGCTCATGGCTGTTTACCTTGACCGCTCATGGCTGTTTATTCCAATTGCTCATGGCTGTTTACCCCGATCGCTCATGGCTGTTTATTCCAATCGCTCATGGCTGTTTACCCCAACCGCTCATGGCTGCTTATCCCGTTTGCCGAACAAGTGATCCCAATAGCGGCCCACGATGAAACCCGGCACCGCGCCACCCAAGAGCAGCAACAGATTCCACAGATCGCCGAGCGATTCGGTATCGAGCAAGGGCTTGCCGGCATTTTCGTGCCCCGCTTGCTGCGCGAGGTTGATGTTGACCGCTTCATCCATGCCCTTCATCGGCGTTTTATCGCCTGTTTGCGCCAAGACAGGCGCGGCCAGCGCCACCCAGGCAAGCAATACGGTTTTACGTAGATTGAACATCACGCCCCCCCCATACTCTGAGATCAGACAGCACTTCGGGACGCTGGCGTAGCACATGGCGCAATACCAGGCCCGTAATGGCTGCCTCGCCAAGCGCCAGCGGCAATTGCGTCGGCCCATAGGCGACATAAATCACGCTCAAATACCCCGCAAACGAATACTGCGCGCCAGGTGCGTGCGAAAGCGCCAGCGCCAGAATCAGCCCCGCCGCCACATACACCAGGATGTCGCCCACAACCCCCCCCAGCGCACCCGCCCAGCCGATTGGCGCACCGAGTTTGCGCGCGAATTGAAAAGCACCCCAGCCGCTCATGCCGCCAACCAGGCCAAGCGCAAGCAGGTTGGCGCCCCAGGAGCTGAAGCCGCCATGCGCAAACAAGGCTGCCTGTAACAACAGACTTACTCCCGTCAACGCCAGCGCCACGCGCGGCCCCAGCAAAATGGCGATCAAGGGCGTGGCGCAGGGATGCGAGGTGGTGCCGGTAAAGGCAGGAATGGGGATCAGCGTCAAAAAAAAGATCACCGCCGCACCCATGCCAATCAAAGGCTTGCGCTCAGGATGTTCCTCTTGGAAGCGGCGAATGCCGCGCGCGCCCACCGCCATCAAGGCCGCCCCCGCGCCCGCATACGCGAAAGCCGCTACGCCAGTGATGATTCCTTCCGCGATGTGCATGGTGCCGCCCTTGTCGATTTGAGTTTATTAAGGCCGTGTTCAATAGCGATTGGCTGGGTAGCATAACATGGCATGTGCACAAAAATTTCAAGATTCCCATATTCCGCGCGTAACGTAGAATGCCAGGGCTTGCCAACGCGGCCTCGCCTCTTTTACTCCCTCCCCCCGCAAACGAGCGTGTAAAATTTAGCAACCATCACTACGGATTACCTTGCTCATGGGCTCTCTTTCCGATCTCTTGCAACAAAGCGCCGCGAACGCCTGGCTGTTCGTGCCCACGGCCATTCTGCTCGGCGCGCTGCATGGGCTTGAGCCCGGTCATTCCAAAACCATGATGGCGGCCTTCATCATCGCCGTGCGCGGTACGGTGCGGCAGGCGGTGTTGCTCGGCCTCGCTGCAACACTCTCACATACGGTCGTGGTGTGGGTCGTGGTGTTGGGCGGGTTGTGGTTTTTCGCTGATCTCAATGTCGAAGAGACTGAGCCTTATTTTCAGCTTGTCTCGGGCCTTTTGATCATCGCACTGGCGATCTGGATGCTACTGCGGACGCGCCGTGAGCAACGCGCCATGGCGCAGGAGCACTCGCACGAACATCATCACCATAATAGCCATGACCATGACCACGATCATCACCACGACCACCATCATCATCATGACCATGCGCCGCACCGCTTCCTGCGCGCGTCCACCGGGCTGAATCCCGCCGAAAAACACGACTTGGAAGTATTGAGCGGCGATTTCGCCGATGCGCACGAAATGGAACATGCCGCCGATATTCGCCGCCGCTTCAGCAATCAAAGCGTCACCACCGGCCAGATCATTCTGTTCGGGCTGACCGGCGGCCTCGTGCCCTGCCCCGGCGCAATCACCGTGCTGCTGCTGTGTCTGCAATTTCAGCGCCTGACACTCGGCGCGGTATTGGTGTTGTGTTTCAGTATTGGCCTGGCACTGACCATGGTCGCCTCCGGCGTGATCGCCGCGCTGAGCCTCAAGCACATGTCGAAACGCTGGAGCGGCTTTGGCGACATCGTGCGCAAGGCGCCGTATGTCTCAAGCGCTGTGATTCTGCTCTTGGGCCTTTATGTCGCCATACATGGGTGGAGCACCTTGCCGCAAGGTTGATGCGCACGCTTTTGCAGTAAAATGCCTGCTTTTGGCACTACTTCTTTGATTACGTTGGTTACGCTACAGGCATGGACATCAAGCAATACGTCAACTGGTTCCGGCATTCCACGCCGTACATCAATGCCTATCGCGGCAAGGTGTTTGTCATCTTGTTGCCTGGCGAGGCGCTGGCGCACGACAATTTCTGGAACATCGCCAATGACATCACGCTGCTCAACAGCCTCGGTGTGAAACTGGTGCTGGTGTATGGCGCACGTCCGCAGATCGACGCCGCGCTCAATGCCGCTGGCTACAAAAGCGAAATGCTGGAAAAAATCACCGGCCAGATTCGCAACACCGTGCGCATTACCGATGCGCCGAGCCTCGACATCATCAAGAGCGTGGCGGGCAAGCTGCGCATCGACATCGAGGCTACTTTCTCCATGGGCGTCGTCAACTCGCCGATGCACGGCGCCGACCTTACCATCACTGGCGGCAACTTCGTCCTCGCCAAGCCCTTCGGTATCCAGAACGGCATCGACTACGGCTTCACCGGCGAAGTGCGCAAGGTCGAAGCCGATGCCATTGGTAAGCAACTCGACAACGGCCACATCGTGCTGATTTCCTCGCTCGGCTATTCGCCCACCGGCGAAGTGTTCAACCTCGCCGTGGAAGACGTGGCCTGCGCCACCGCCATCGCACTCAAGGCCGATAAACTGCTGATTTACGGCGAAGAGGCCGGCATTTTGGACCAGGATGGCGAACGCATCAGCAAGCTCAGCGCCGAAGAAGCGCAGCAGCTCATCAAGGAAAAAATCGCCGCCAATGGCCTCGATGAAGAATTGAAGAACCTCGAACTGAGCGTGAAAGCGTGCAGCGCCACCGTGAAGCGCTCACAGGTGATTTCCTATGAAGACGACGGCGCGCTCTTGATCGAACTCTTCACACGCGACGGCATCGGCACGCTCATCACGCAAGAGTTGTATGAGTATCTGCGCCCTGCTGTTATCACGGATGTCGGCGGCATCCTCGAACTGATCGAGCCGCTCGAAGCCGAGGGCGTTTTGGTGCATCGCTCGCGTGAGCTCTTGGAATCAGAGATCGAGCAATTTTTTGTCATCGAACGCGAAGGCATGATCATCGCCTGCGGCGCGCTCTACCCGCAAGATGCGCACAGCGGCGAACTCGCCTGCCTCGCCACGCACCCCGATTACCGCAATCACAACCGCGCGCATTTGATTCTGGAACAAGTGGAAAAACAAGCACGCAAGCTGAGCCTATCCCGCCTCTTCGTGCTGACCACAAAATCGCCGCATTGGTTCGTGGAGCGCGGCTTCGTGTCAAGCTCGGTGGATGAACTGCCGGAAAAGAAGAAGTCGCTGTATAACTATCAGCGCAATTCGAAGATATTCACGAAGCCGCTGTAACGCGGCACAGCGCAACCTAGACACGCCAGACCTCAAGGAATTCATCATGCCACAATTACGCTCCGCCACTTCCACCCAAGGCCGCAACATGGCCGGTGCCCGCGCGCTCTGGCGTGCCACCGGCATGAAGAACGAAGACTTCGACGGCAAGCCCATCATCGCGGTGGCCAACTCCTTCACCCAGTTCGTGCCGGGCCATGTACATCTGAAAGATCTCGGCCAATTGGTGGCGCGCGAAATCGAAGCCGCGGGCGGCGTGGCCAAGGAATTCAACACCATCGCCGTGGACGACGGCATCGCCATGGGCCACGACGGAATGCTCTACAGTTTGCCTTCGCGCGAAATCATTGCCGACAGCGTGGAATACATGGTCAACGCGCATTGCGCCGACGCCATCGTGTGCATCAGCAATTGCGACAAGATCACCCCCGGCATGTTGATGGCTGCGCTGCGTTTGAATATTCCTGTGGTGTTCGTTTCCGGCGGCCCAATGGAAGCGGGCAAAACCAAACTCGCGGGCCAAGTGGTCAAGCTCGACCTCATCGACGCCATGGTGGTGGCCGCCGACAGCAAACGTTCCGATACCGAGGTGGCGCAGGTAGAGCGCTCCGCCTGCCCCACCTGTGGCTCCTGCTCCGGCATGTTTACCGCCAACTCCATGAACTGCCTCACCGAAGCGCTGGGCCTGTCCTTGCCAGGCAATGGCTCGCTGCTTGCCACCCACGCCGATCGTGAACAATTATTCAAAAAAGCCGGCCGCTTGATCGTGGAACTCTGCCAACGCTACTACGGCCAGGACGATGAATCCGTGCTGCCACGCAACATCGCCAATTTCAAAGCCTTTGAAAACGCCATGTCACTCGACATCGCCATGGGCGGTTCCACCAACACCATCCTGCATTTGCTGGCCGCGGCGCAGGAAGCCGAACTCGATTTCACCCAGGCCGACATCGATCGCCTCTCACGCAAGGTGCCACAGCTTTGCAAAGTGGCACCGAGCACACAGCTTTATCACATGGAAGATGTGCATCGCGCGGGCGGCATCATGGGCATTCTCGGCGCGCTCGATCGCGGCGGCTTGATCCACACCCAGGTAGGCACCGTGCACAGCGCTACGCTGAAGGACGCGCTCGATACCTGGGACATCAAGCGCGAACCGAGCGAAGTGGTACAAACGTTCTATAAAGCTGGCCCCGCGGGCATCGCCACGCAGGTAGCCTTCAGCCAGGACACCCGCTGGCCCTCGCTCGACACCAACCGCGAAACCGGCTGCATCCGTGATGTGCAATACGCCTATAGCCAAGAAGGCGGCCTCGCCGTGCTCTACGGCAACATTGCCGAAGACGGCTGCATCGTGAAAACCGCGGGCGTGGATGACAGCATCTTCAAATTCAGCGGCCCGGCGCGCATTTTTGAAAGCCAGGATAGCGCGGTAAAAGCCATTCTCGCGGACCAGATCAAGGCGGGCGATGTCCTCATCATCCGCTATGAAGGCCCGCGCGGCGGCCCTGGAATGCAGGAAATGCTTTATCCCACCAGCTATCTGAAATCAAAAGGTCTCGGCAAGGCTTGCGCGCTGCTCACCGATGGCCGTTTCTCCGGCGGCACCAGCGGCCTTTCCATCGGCCACGCCTCACCGGAAGCCGCCGAAGGCGGTGCCATCGGCCTCGTGCGTGAAGGCGACATCATCGACATCGACATCCCCCAGCGCAGCATCGACATGCGCGTGAGCGACACCGAACTCGAACGCCGCCGCAACGAAGAAGAAAAACGCGGCGATAACGCCTGGACGCCCACCGAAGTGCGCACAAGAAAAGTAAGCAAGGCGCTGCGCGCCTATGCCGCGATGACAACCAGCGCGGATAAGGGGGCAGTGCGGAAGGTGGATTGAGCCGCCAACGCAAAAAGAGTTGATCAGGGCGAAAAATCTTTCGCCCCGATCGCTAGATAAACTTGCTACAACAAGCCCTTGCGCAACTCAGAGCCGTAGGGCGGGTTTTTAACCCGCCATCGCAGCTTCGGCTTGACACAATGGCGGGGCAAGCCCCGCCCTATGTATGGACTCGCCCCCTGTGTCAACCTCTACTGTCGAACAAAGAAACCGGTTGCATCTATGTATCAGGCCTACTTGAGCAAGCGCTTTGCGCCTGCGGCCAC
>JAIRJU010000253.1 GCA_031260485.1 Pseudomonadales bacterium
CATCCATGGCGCTCGACGCCCCCGCATGAGGTTTCAGGCAACCGCCCGCGAGACCTTCAACATCGAGTTACGCACGACATTACCTTTCAATCTGTCTTGTGCGGAGCACTGAAGCACAATGCAAGCCACTGGTGGTCCCAGCCTTTATCCAGGGGCGGTGAGGGCCATGGATGGCCCGAACCGAGCCCTACATGGACGTACTTGCGGGCGTCCCCTGGGTAAAGGCTGGGACCACCAGTGGCTCTCACTATCGAAGCGGACCTACACGGCAACAAGAACGCAAATAAAGCTGAAAATTTCCCCGGCGCCTTTATAATGCGCCCCCACTGCTGGGGTGTCGCCAAGCGGTAAGGCAACGGATTCTGATTCCGTCATGCGTTGGTTCAAATCCAGCCACCCCAGCCACTTCTCCTTCCGCGCTCTTCTCCTTCCGCATTCCCCTTCTCCCGCTCACTCCACCAGCGACACCTTCTCCAGCACGCAATCAACATTGTCGTCGCCCACGCTGCAATACAGATGCCCCTCCGCGACCGTGAGCGAAAAACTCATGCGGCGATCGAGCTGACGCACCAAGACATCGAGCAAGGCGCGCGGCACCACGTACACGCGCAAGGCTCCCGCGCGGTGAATGCTGGCGCCTTTGAGCCGTGTGCGCAGTTGATACGCATCCTTGTGACAATACAGCGCCACCTCCGGCGCCGCTTTGCTAGCCTGATGCAAACGCTCCGGCGCTGGCACGCCGATTTCCACCCACAACTGCAAGGCATTGGTGAGATCGCGCGCAAACAAGGTCGGCTCGTCTCGATCCGACACACCGCCTTTGGAAAACGCGATGCCTTCGCGGTATTCGAGGCAATAAGCCAAGACGCGCGTCAGCAAATAATCCGGCGCTTCCGAAGGATGCTGCGCCGCGCGGATTTCAAGCGTTTCAAACACGCCGCGATCGGTGTCGGCGAGTTCGACACTAAAGACATACATGGTGGAACCCAGCGCCACGGGATCTCCTCAAATACTTGCCAATACGCCGTTAAAACCGACGCTGTTAAAACCTGAAGGTATAGTTATATTTCACTGTCACATCATTGTTGGTGGAGCGGAAGTCCTTGCTCTTGTTCTCGTCGATCAGGCCCCAGTTGAATACCAGATAGGCTTCGCGCCCTGGCTCGGGAATCCAGTACAAACGGCTGTTGATGCCGATAACTTCAGACACGTTGTCGTACTGAATGCGGTTGGACCAGGTCAGATCCGGCGTGAAATTGATCAGCGATGAAAACGCAGGCTGACGCACGGTGAAATTGCCATAGGGCAGTTCGATTTCGTTCTCGGCATAGCTCACGCTAAAGCTGTAACCCGGCAAGGGCTGCCAGGTGGCGCTGACGCTGCGGCGGAAACTGTTGCCATCGTAGTACTCGCCTTTGTCGATGCTGATGCTGCCCGAGAGCACACGCTGGCCGCCGAACGACAGGCTCGCGCTGCCGCGGGTGAAGGCGTAATCGCCCACCGGAATCACCACGCTGCGGCTGCCAGTGGGCGTGCGGTAAATGGTGAAGGGCCGCGTCAGCACTTCACGCTGACGCAAGACGGCCACAGACAAAACATCGTTGGTATTGTTGTTGGCGTTCGCACGCAGATCGACGATTTGCGAGACCAGCTCGCCGCTGTCGAGATTGCTGTTGCGATAGGCGTCGAAGCCGCCGTAAACCGAACGCACGCTGCCGCCTGGCGCCAGAAAATGGCGGTGGCCGACATCGAGCGCGTGGTCTTCGATGCCGCGCTGATTGACGAAACCAAGCGCGGGATTGAAGTTGTTCTCGATGCGCTTGTAACTATAGCCGCCGCGCCAACCATTGCTGTTGGGCGCGCTGAGGCCCAGGCCCCAGGCGGCATCATCGCCGCTCAGAAGTTCGCTCTTGGACTCTTGATACCAAGCCTCGCTCTCCAGCACCTTGCCGCCCGGCAGGTGCGAGTTGCGATAACGGAAATCGGCGCCCACCAGCGAGTTACTCAGCCCTTGGCGAGGATCGCCCGAGGTGGCGATGACACCCACTTGCGATTCCGCCAGCACATTGAGCGCGGCGCGGCCAACGAATACGGTTTGCTGATCGACCTGGGTGAGGTCGTCCTCGGCCTGGTTCACCACCAAGGTGCCGAGGTTCCAAGCGCCGATGCGGCCACTGACCTTGGCGCCAACATTGATGTCCACCGGCGCGCCGCTACCGCTGAGGCCAATGGTGCGAGAAAAGAAGGGCCGGCCATTCTGCTGCGCCGCATTGGGGATGGCATCGTTGCCCTCCTGCCCGAACAGCGTGCCATTGCCGATGCGGCCAAACTGAAAAATATCGGAATCGCGGGTGAAGAAATCGCGGCGTTCTGGAAAGAACAGACTAAAACGAGTCAGGTTCACCACCCTATCATCCACTTCGGTGGCGGAAAAATCCGTGTTGAGCGTGAGCGCGGCGTTGAGCTGCGGAGTGAGCTTGTAAAAGATGTCCAGCTGCGGCTGGATCGTGGTTTGCGTGCTGCCGGGCGTGCCGAACACTTTCTCGCGGCGCGCGATGAAATACGGCACCACATCCAGCCCCTTGCCCTGCTGCAAGCCGCTCAAGCCGGTGATGGTGCCGGCGATGCTGGGGTTGATGAGCCGGTTGCGGCTGATCCAGGCGATCTCTTCGTTGTTACGGCGGATGGCGCGGCGAAAATTGATGCCCCATTCACTGTGCGCCGGATCGAAGCTGATGGTTTGAAACGGGATGCGAATTTCGGTGGTCCAGCCTTGCGCGTCGATATGCGACTTGGCTTGCCAGATGCCGCTCCAATTGCGATCCACCTGCGAGACATTCTGATAGATGCCGTCCACGCGCACGCCATTGGGATTGAGTTCGAACAGATAACCGCTGCGCCGGTCAAAATAAGGGTCGATCATCAGGTTGAAGCTGTCGTCGTTCAGCAGCCCCTGCCCTTGGCGCATGACGCGCGCGCGAATCTGGCTAGGATCGGTTTCGTACATGCGCGCGCCCACATAGAGCGCATCTACGGTATAGAAAACACGCACTTCGGTGCGCTGCGAGGGCTCGCCGTATTCCACCGGGTTCATCTGATGAAAGTCATCGATCACCGCCGCCTGCTGCCACACGGCTTCATCGAGCAGGCCGTCGATGCGCGGGGCGGCATCGAGGCGAGGCACTTGCACCTGCTTGCCGCCGGTAACGCCGTTGATGTTGGCGTCCGCAGCCGCCAACAGCGGCGCAGCGTGGCCGCCCAACACCAGCACGCTGGCGAGAACGAAGGGTATATAACGATGGATCATGAAAGCGCGGCCCGTTACAGAACAAAACGCCGAAGAATACCTGTGCGCCGCAGGGCGGTCATCATCCGTAGCGCGGCCATCACGCGGGCGTCATCAATTTTCTCTTTGTTTGCATAAAGACGCCTGTTTGCATAAAGACGCTAGGAGCCGCTGTCCCAATGCCGCAGCCACGCACGCAAGCGGTGGTTCTCTTGTTGCAGCGCCTCCAGTTCGCCAAGCAATTGCAACACCAGCGGCAAGGCGGCGGGTTGCACCTCGAGATCACGGTGCAAGCGCCAAGCCTTTTGCAGGCACAGCAGCGAACGGTGGGTAAAGCGCCATTTTGGCAGCTCCTCGCCGCTCACCTCCACCACGCCGTGCTCGATGCAGGCGGTGACGAAGCCTGCGTCCAACTGGCTGCACTGGCACACCTCGACCAGGGTGTACAGCGCATCGTCCAGGGTTTGTACCTTGCAGTCCGTCATGCCATCTCCTCCCAGGCAGTGCGGGGATGCGCAGCGCCCGCGGCAGTGAAATTGGCCGCCAACTGGCGGTAAAGCGCGGCGTCTGCTGCGGTATTGGCAGCGGGCATCACCACTTTGAGCACCAAATAGCAGTCACCGGGCGGCTGGCCTGGCAATCCTTGCCCCGCCAAGCGCAAGCGGCCTCCGCTCTGGCTTCCCGCGGGCACATTGACCCGCGTGCGGCCCTTGAGCGTGGGCACTGTCACCTTGGCGCCGAGCGCGGCCTCCCACGGCAAGAGCGGCACCACCAGCGAAATATCCCGGCCTTCGACACTGAAGAGCGGATGCGCCGCCAACTGGATCGTCACCAGCAAATCGCCCTGCTCACCGCCGCCGATACCCGGCGCGCCCTGCCCGCGCATACGCAGCACCGTGCCATCCGTGGTGCCTGGCGGCACCTTGATCTTGAGCTTGCGTACTTGGTGGCGCACGCGCCCCTGTGCATTCGCCTCGGGCATTCGCAGTTCCAGCACTTGCTCGGTGCCGCGGTAGGCTTCTTCCAACAGCAGCGCCAAGGTGGCCTGCGCGTCTTCGCCGCGCCGCTGCGCAGATTGAGCGCCTGCGAAACCCTGCCGCAAACCTCCGCCAAACAGGGTTTCAAAAAATTCGCTGAAATCCGCGCCCGCGCCCGCCTCAAACCGCGCCGACGACTCCCAACCCGGCGGCGGCGTGAACTCCGCGCCCGGCCGCTCTGCCCCGTGGCGGCGCAATTGGTCGTACTCCGCGCGCTTGGTAGCATCGCGCAGCACTTCGTAGGCTTCGGCTACTTCCTTGAATTTGGCCTCGGCGTCCTGCTCCTTGCTGACATCGGGGTGATATTTGCGCGCCAGGCGCTTATACGATTTCTTGATGTCCTCGGCGCTGGCCTCAGGCGCCACGCCGAGCGTTGCGTAGTAATCCTTGAATTCCATATCCCATACTCACAAGGGCAAGGCCAGATGGATTTTAATAGCGCCTTCGACAGCCAGCAGGTCGGCTTTGGAGAGCTTACCCAGTTGATTCTTGAGCCGAGCCTTATCAGCGCTTGTTATCTGATCCGCCAATGCCTTGCTTGGTTGCCCGGCAACCGTGACAACAGCCTCACTTCGATATACCCGCCCCGTGTTGCTGGTCAATGGCACAACGACTACTCGGCCAAGGTTTCGATTAGCGGCATCATTACTCACAATGACAGCTGGGCGTGTCTTGCGTATTTCGCTACCCACCGCCGGATCAAACTCAACCCACCACACCTCACCGCGCAGCATCGGCTATGTCTTCGATGAGCGCGTTGGACCATGCCATCGCTTCCGCTTCACGGGCGGTGTCTGCGGCCATGGCTCGGTATTCATCATCGAGCGAGCTATCCACGACATATGGACGTACCAAGTCTTCAATGAACCGGCTCATGCGGCGCTTGCCAATCCTTCGATACAGCCCGTCATATACAGCCTCATCAAGAGTGATAGTCATTTTTTTGTGCATCGCAAGCTCCCTCCAATAGACGCTATACGTATTACATCCTAGCATACTGGTGTCCAGCAAACGCCCCCTACGTCTGAGTGGATATTTTGCCGGCCAGCGCGTTGTCGATTCGTGTCCGTAGCAGGGTCTTCAGTTCCTCCCATGCAGCGTCACTATCGGCCTGGCCGGGGAATAGCAGCTTCAATGGCGTACTGCATATTGTATTGATTGCCAATGCCTTGCTGCTGTTTCAATCATCAGCGGCCAAAAATATCGTTGTGCGTTCCTGCACGCACAAATCGCACCGCGTTCTCTTTATCTTTGATCTGATAGACCAATAGGAAATCGCCACCAATGTGGCATTCGCCGAAATCGCTCCAGGTGGATCCTTTCAATGGGTGAGCCAGCCACTCTGGCCCAAGCGGCCCTTCGTTGGCAATCAATAGAACCATTGCCTCTTTGAGCCGCTTCATGTCGAAACGCCCACTTTTGTTCAGCCGCTCCCAATCGCGCAAGAAATCTTTGGCGTAGTCCACCGCACGAGGCAGCGAAGCGCGCTTACTTGCGGCTGTTTTTTTCGAGGTCATTAAACAGTTCGGTGGCCGTCGCGAAGCGCGCTTGGCGCGTGCGGCTCATCTCCTCAACTTCAGCCATCGCTCGGCGAGTCGTGACGTTTGGAACCTTGATCTCGAAAGGCATTTCGTTGTCGGCACCCACGCGGGTCAGGAAAATGCGCACAGCGTCGGAGACGGTCATGCCCATCTTGGAAAGCGCCTTAGCGGCGCGCGCTTTGGTTTTTTCGTCCAAGCGGACATGAATCATTGAGTTTGCAGTTGCAGTGGGCATGACGCAGTCCTTACCGTTGATGTACACATTGTATACATCAAATCCTTGGTTGATCAACGGATGAGATCTGAGCGGCTCTCCCTGTCCAGCAAACGACCATTTCCTGACCAGCCTGATTCTGAAATCGACTGGGGGGTTATCTTCTGGTTTTTAAGAACGAAGAGTTCAGATTCGTTGATGAAAGGCCGAGAGATAACGAAGAGGCACATCACAAGCCAAGCTCGGAATGCGAACCAAGCCGGACAAGCCGCAATGTGTCAGGATCAGGCTTGCTGTAAATCAGCACGAGATCGGGTTTCACGTGGCAATCCCGATGGTCTTTCCAGTTGCCGGCCAACGCATGATCGCGGTGACGAGGCTCCAACGGAAAATCGTCCAGCAACGCGGACAAAACAGCGTGAAGATCGGTATCCAATGTGGTGCGATGACGGCCTTTTTTCTCGCGCTTGTAGTCGCGTGTGAACTGTCCGGTATAGTCAGGCGTCCGCATTGAGATCTTGGAGCAGAGTGTCGAGGTTCGCAGCCTTGGTGACGCGGCCCGCGCGTGCCTCTCTCATTGCCTGAATGGTTGTCTCATTCGGAATCAAGGGCTCAAAAGGCAGCGCCTTGTCTTGGGCGATCTTTTTGAGCAGCAGGCGCACGGCATCGGACACGGTAAGCCCGATGGCGGCCAGCACGGCTGATGCTTCATCTCTTACCTTCCCATCGACGCGAACTTGTAGAAGTGGGTTTGCGGCCATCGACCTGCCTCCAGGTGAAGTCTATCGTAATGCAATGTACTGCAACCCAGTTGCCAGTGCAAACTCACACCCGCTGTCCAGCAAACAACCCTGTGACGGCCACGCCGCACGCTTAGAGCAGTTTTGATTCCAATGCTGACACTTTCGGTTCACGAGATTTTCGCCCTCTCTCCCGTCCTCGCCCCTCTCCCGCAAGAGGGCGAGGGAGAGGTAATGTCAACGATTTGGTCAAAAACGCGCTAGATAAATTCCCCTCCCGCGGAGGGGTGCCCGCAGGGCGGGGTGGTTGCCGTAGGCAGATTGAGGCGAAATTTCTCTTCCTTGACCACCCCGTCCGCCTACGGCGTCCACCCCTCCACAGGAGGGGAATTGTCCTTTGGCAAGCAGCGTGGGGAGAAATAATGTCAGCGATTTGATCAAAAATGCTCTAGCGCAAACGCTTGGCGCGACGCGACTTATCCGCCACCTGGAGCGACAGCTTGCCTCTCGATTTCACTGCCAGAAGATAGCGCGCAACGCCGACATCGAATGATTCATACAAGAGTTCAGCGACAAGCTTGTTCCACCACGGCGGGCGGTTTGGCAGGTTATCGCGCCATTGCGTCAGGCTCCTGAATTCCTGCCAGAGGTCATCGGGCAGCTTCTCTTCCCAGGTGCGCAGCTCAACGGTGAGCAAGCTGCGGAACACGGCGAGCAAAATGCCTTTGATACGCTCGTATTCATAATCCGCCGCCTCATCGATGCGCGGCGACGCTGGCGAGCGTTCGACCACCAACCTGCCCACCACCTCATCGAAGGTGGCAGCGACTGGCTCGATGATGCCGTGCCGCCGGGTGCGCCGCAGCTCTTCGTAATTTTTACCGTTCAGATAAAAACTATGGATACATTGCGCCAAAGTACAGATGGTGCGCTCATCAATGCCTACCGCCTGCGCCAGTTGCTCGGAAGCAACACCTTCGCGAAGCGAGGTCAGCAGATAGACGACTTGCAGCCATTTTTGTAGTTCCGTTCTGGAACCGCCAATGGCAACGCCAGTGCGCACACTGAAGTGCTTGCGGCAATCGCGGCAGCGATACGGCAGCGGCCTATGATTATTGCATTCCGCCACGTTGGTGCTGCCGCAGGTCATGCAGGTTGGCGTGCCGCTCCAGCGTTTGGTTTCAAAATAAAGCCGCGCGGCTTCTTCGTTGGGAATCAATTTAAAAAAATGCTCAAGATCAAGGGGGTCAAGCGTGTCCACGATACAAAGCCTTAAATATTGACAACGGGCTTCCTTGCGTATCGATTTATCCCTAAGCCTTAAAAAATCCCCTCTCCCCACCATCAAGATGAAACTGAGGAGAGGGGTGGCTAAAAAGTTTCACTGCGCGGCGGTTGAAATCACCACAGTGCGAGCGTTGCGGTTGCGCGCTGACGAGCCGGGTTGCTCGAGCAAACGCTCTTCGCCGTAAGAGACGGTATAAAAACGCGATTGCGCGATGCCCTTGTTCATCAAATACGCTCGCACCGCATTGGCACGGCGTTCGCCGAGCGCAAGGTTGTATTCGCGGGTGCCGCGTTCATCGGTATTGCCTTCGATGCGCACGCTGGCATTGGGGTAGCGGTTGAGCCATTCGGCTTGCTTGTCGAGCGTGGCGATGGCGTCTGGTTTTAGAACCGATTTGTCAAAATCGAAATACACGCGATCGCCGGCGTAGGCGATGAAGTCGTCCGCGTTGAGCGCGGGCGCGGCGGGCGCTGTGGCTACGCTTTGCACGCGCGGTGCGGCGCGCGCAGGGCCGGCGACTTCGCGCCAATCGTAGGTGGTAGTACAGGCGCCGAGTGTGAGCAGGGCGGGCAATACCGCCAGCGCCAACAGCGTAGTGGCGTGGGGAAAGCGTAGTGACGTGGGGAAAGCGTAGTGATGTGGAGAAGTGCGTGGAGTTTTCATGGTGGGATTCCTGGTGAGAACCATTGTTTCACTCGCCCGCTCCCCAGCCTCTCTCCCGCACGCGGGAAAGAGGCCAGAAGCGGCGCTTAGATTTTGTGCTGAACGGTTTTTAATCATGACCTTAGCGCCAGGAGCCGGGGGAAAATTCCCCCGGCTCCCGCTGCCCCTCCTTAGGCGACTTGCACGACGTGCAGGTCTTGCTGAAGCAATAAGGTGGCCGCATCGATACCGGCCCCTGCGTGCCAAACATCGAAGATGACGCCATCTTTGATTTGCGTATCGCCCGCCGTATGCGCAAAGCCATCGCTGCTCTTGAGGCTCACGGTGTCGCTGCCATCGCCGGTGATCACCAACTGTTTCGGCGTGGCATCGGGGATGTGCAGCACATCGAGCAACGTGACACTGAGCGTGTTCGCAGAGCCCGCGCCCAGATCGACTTGTTCGATGCCCGTGACCTTATCGAGGTTGAGGCTGAGCCCTGTGCCTGCCACCTTGAGAGTGTCGAAGCCAGCGCCGCCATCGATGGGTGCGAAATGGGCATCCGTTACCACCAGCACATCATCGCCTGCGGTGCTCAGCGGCGCCGCGAAGCTCGCCAGTTCCGCCGAGCTTGCCAGCACGCTGGCGTGATTGGCATCAACGGTGATGTTGTTGGTAGTGGTACTGTTGCCCGCAATATCGGTGGTGACGATCGACACCACGGCTGCGTTCGCCGCGCCCGTGGTCAGCATGTGAATGAGCGACTCGTAGACCGCCGCGCTGGCCGAGCCTGTCAGCGTCAGTTTGCTGCTGCCGCTGTCCCAGCTCACCTGGATGCCCTCGCTTGCCAGAATCTGGGCATAGCTCACCACCGCGCCGCTGTCGTCACGGAACACCGGTTGCGCAGCAGCGCCGGCGCCAAAGTTGACTTCCACCGTGCCGAGGTTGTGCGTATCGCTAAAGTGCAACTGGGTATTCTGGTTGATGGCAACGCCCGCATTGGTGAAGAGGTGCTGCACGATGTCATAGGTGCCGCCGGCGTTGGTCTGCCAGCTCAACACAAAGGTGCCATTGAGCAGCGGCGTGATCACGGGCGAGGCATTGTCGTGCAAGGGATCCTGCGTGAGCGTTATCGGGCTGCCCTGCAAGATGCCAGAGGCATTCGCCAACTGAACCTTGATGACATTGTTCTCCGACCACACCATCGCAATGTTGCCGTTGGAGAGCTGCACGATGTCGTCTGGCCGCACGGCAAGCGTGATGGGGCCGCTCACCAGGTTGCCCGCGGCGTTGTAAACCTGGATGTTGATGCCCGTCTCGACAATTCTTTGCACCGTGGCAAAGCCGCCGCCAGAGAGGGCCGTTATCCCATCGAAAGACATAGCGCCGTTCACTGACCCAGCCACGGCCGTGTCTGTTTTGACGACGCCACCATCGGCGTTGTAAACCTTGAAATACACGATGAGCGGCAGGAGCTGAGTGGCGTACACCACCACGAAACCGCCGCCGCTCAGCGCCGTGATACTTTCAAACTTTTCACTGTAGACGGTTGTGTTATTGACTCTGGCTCCCGCGATAACTACGTCGCCATTGGCCTCGTAGAGCCGGAAAACGCTCGAATGACCGGTTTCGAACTGCCCGACTGAATCCCAGCCGATGACAAAGCGGCCGCCTGCCAGCGCCGCAACCTTCGGCATGGATTGATCGTTGATGGTAAAGGCGCCGTTCACCACGGTATCGGTTTGGTTGCCGAGTCTGGAGCCATCGGCAGCGAAGCGCTGCATGTAAACACCCAACCCGCCGCCGTCCTGTAGCGCCGATTGCCAGGTCACTACGAAAGAACCATCGGCCAGCCCAGCCACCGACGACGCCGACTGATCAGACAAGGTATAGGTGTTGACGCGCATTTCAGCGCCAACCTTATTCCCCGCTTGATCAAAGCGCTGCATGTAGACGCCAAGACCAGAGCCATCCTGATAAGCCGAGGTCCAGGTCGTAACGTAACCGCCGCTGGCGAGTCTCGCGCTCTGCGGTTGCGTCTGCGCATTGGGCAAGTAGGTATTGACCACCAGATTGCCAATGCTCACCACCGGCGCCACCGTATCGAGCGTGATGCTGTGCACTTCGCTGCGCTCGGAGATGTTGCCCGCGGTATTCGTCGCCGTCGCATAGAGGTGGTGCTCGCCATCGGTGAGCGCCTTGGTGGCGAACGACCAACTGCCATCGGTGTTGGCGGTGGTGGTGCCGAGGCGAATGAGGCCGTCGTAGATCGTGATGGTAGCGTTGCCGGCCGTCGAACCACTGCTGCCGTTCAAGGTTTGGACGGCCGCCTTGGTGATGCCATCATTGGTGAACAACCCCGTATCCGGCCCCATGGTGAAGCTGGGCGTGGGCGGCAGGATGGTCGCTATCGTGAAGGTGTAGCCAGGCGAGGCAGCGCCTTCGACACCTGCCAGGCTCGTCGCTTTCACACTCAAGCTGTGCAAGCCATCGAACAGCGTGTTGGTAACGTTGATGGCCCACTTGCCGCTGCCATCGGCGCTGGCGCTGCCGATCAGGGTGGTGACACCCGCAACGGTGTCATACAGGTTGACCGTGCTGTTGGGCACCGCGTTCGTGCCTGAGACCGTGGGCTGCGCATCATTGGTAATGCCGCCGTTGGGCACATTGCCGAAGATATCCAGCACATTGTCGAACACCTGCGTAATCGCCGGAGCAGCGGGCGCATCGGTATCGACAGTCAAGGTCCAGCTACCGGAGTGCTTGCCTTCCACGCCGTTCACCACGTTGGCCGCCGAGAGCGTCACGCTTTGGTGATTGTTGAGCGTGGGCGTGTAGCTCCAGTTGCCGTCGGCATCGGCCGTGACAGTGCCGAGAACCGCCGCGCCATTGAAGATGCGCACACTGCCGCTCGGATAAGCGCCGGTGCCGTGCAGCGTCGGCGTGGTGTCGTCGGTGACGCCGCCATTGAGGAAGCTGCCTTGCACCGGGCCAACGTCGTCGGTAATGGCGTAGATGATGGGCGCATCGATCGGCGAGGTGTTGATGCCCAGCGCAATGCCGTAGGACGGCGCGCTGACATTACCCGCCGCATCCACCGCGGTAACGCTGAGGTTGTGCTCGCCATCGAGCAGCACTGGCGTGGTGTAAGTCCAGTTGCCACCGGCATCGGCCGTGACAATAGTAGCCGGCGTCAGCAGCGTGTTGCCGTCGTGGATCGCAATGACCGCGCCGGCTTCCGCCACGCCCTTGAGGGTGATGGTGGAAGAACCGGCAGTGCCGCCCGCGAGCACCGGCGTTGCACTCGCATCAGTGATGCTGGTGATCAGCGGCGCCGAAGGCGGCGTTATGTCGAGCGTTACGGTGTACGCGGAAGAGCTGGCGCCAATCAGGCCCGTGATGGCGACGATGTAAGCCGCAGTGAAGCTGTGCACGCCTTCAAACAAATTGCTCGGCGGCAGCATTTCCCAATGGCCGCTGGCATCGACAATGGTCGAGCCGACCAGCGCGCCGTTGTCATAGAGGTTGAGCGTGGAGCCCGCCGTACCGTGACCGGAAATGACGACTTTGGGATCGTTGGTAAAGCCGCCATTGCTGACCACGCCAAGCACAGGAGCGTAGTTGTCAATCACCGTATCGATCACCGGCGTATCCAACACGATGTGGACGACATACGTGTTCGACAGCGCGCCTTGACCCCCCGTGAGGTTGACCACGCGCGCGGTGTAGACATGATCGCCTTCGGCGAAGAGCAGGTACTGGGAAGTCCAATTCGTACCAATCACCGTCGCGGTGTCGATCAGCGTGTTGTTGTCGTAGATCAACACGGCTTGGCCCGGGTTCAACGCTCTGGAGAGTATTCCACTCAGGCTCAGGTCGCGGTCATCAGCGATGCCGTTGTTGGGCACATTCCCCGGATGCGCGCCGTCACTGGCGAAGACGCCCGTGATGGTGACGGTCTGCGTCGGCGCAGCGACGGGGATGACGGCGCCAGGGGTGCTCACGGTGATGCCTGTCACGGTCTCAGAGTTATTGCCCGCGAGATCGGTGAGAACCAAAGACACGTTGGATTGAGTGGTGCCAAGCGTCAACAAATGCAGCACGCTTTCATACGCTTCGCTGCTCGCCGCGCCGGTAAGGATCAGCTTGTTGGCAGCGGCATTCCAGGTGACATCAATGCCGTAAACATCCTTGATGGCGCTGAAATCGACCAGCGTGCCGTTGAGGCGGAACTGTGGCGCATTCGCCGTGGCGGCAAATTGCAGCACGGCTGCGCCGAGCATCTGGTCTTCGCTGATATGCAGGTTGGCGATGAGGTTGGTCTGGAAACCATCGGCATTGAAGATGGTCTGTACGATGCCAGTGCCCGAGCCATCTTGACCGGCGGACATCCAAGCCACCGCCAAGCGGCCATCGGCCAGTTCAGTAATGACTGGCGAGAACTGATCGCCTTCCGTGAACGAGTTGACCGGGATGTCGAAATTAGACGTCGCGACGCCCGCGGCATTGTATATGCGCATGAACGCGCCAAAGCCCGATCCATCCTGATACTGCGAAGCCCACACCACCGCGAAGCCGCCAT
>JAIRJU010000259.1 GCA_031260485.1 Pseudomonadales bacterium
ACAACCGCAGTCACCCGAAGATCGCATCAAAGGCGCGCTGCGGGGTTTGTTGCGGTAAGAAGCCCGTGAATACTTCCAAAAAACGCATTAGCCCTGCCGCGATGGCAGCAGCGATGGCAGCAGCACCAGATGTTCCGGTATTTGACCCCGACAACCCGCCAACCCAACCAGGTGATTGGGACAGCGCCATCGTCAGCCATTCTCTGACCGAACTGCGCGAGAAACTCGCCGAGCGCCACAGACGCGGCCCCGGCAAGCGTACCGCCAAATTACAGGTCACGCTGCGCATCGCGCCCGAGATTCTCGCCCGCTGGAAAGCCACCGGCCCTGGCTGGCAAACACGCATGGTGGAGCGTTTGAGCGCACCGTGAGCGCCCAACGAAAACCCGCACCAAACAGAAAAGAAACCAAGGGCCCGGCCTGATTCAACCACCCGTTACTTCCCTCCAGCGGCCGGCTCAGGTAGAGTGCCCGCCACGCCGCGTCTGGCGTTCTCAGCCTCTGCCAGACGCTTCCCGTCGTCAGCCATCCTCTTCATGCTCGATTCCAGTACCGAAAGCCCCAATCCCGCGCTCAATCCCAGCCCCGATGAATCCTTGGGCGGCATCGAGGCAGGATCGGAGCGCTACAACGAAATGTATGAGGCGGCAGGGCGGCCCCGCGCGCAGTGGGAGGCTTTCGATACTCTGCTGCGCAATACCAAGCGCCGCGAGCTGAACCGCCGCCTTACCTCCGCCCGCCGCCAGATTCGTGACAGCGGCGTTACCTACAATGTCTACACCGATCCCGAAGGCCAGGACCGCCAGTGGGAGCTGGATGTCTTACCGCTGGTGCTGTCGCAAGACGAATGGCGCTATCTGGAAAGCGGCCTCGGGCAGCGCGCGCGGCTGTTCAACCTGATTCTGGCCGATCTCTACGGCAATCAGGACTTGCTGCTGCGCGGCCTCATCCCCGCAGCGCTGGTGCTCGGCAACAGCAGCTTTCTGCGCAATGCGCATGGCATGTTGGCGCCTGGCAGCTTGTTTTTGCACTTGTACGCCGCCGACCTGACCCGCTCGCCCGATGGCCAGTGGTGGGTAATCGCCGACCGCACCCAGGCGCCTTCCGGCGCCGGTTATGCGCTGGAAAACCGCTTGATCGTGTCGCAAGTATTTCCCGAACTTTTCCGCAGCATGGGCGTGCAGCATCTGGCGGACTATTTTACGTCCATGCGCAACGCGCTCCTGGCGCACGCGCCCAAAGGCGATGGCCCGCAATTGGCGGTGGTGCTCACGCCCGGCCCCTTCAATGAAACCTATTTCGAGCACGCCTTTCTCGCGCGCTATCTCGGCTTTCGTCTGGTGGAAGGCAACGACCTCACCGTGCATGACGGCAAGGTGTGGCTGAAAACCGTCGAGGGACCGCTGCGCGTGCATGTCATCATCCGCCGCCAGGACGACACGTTCTGCGATCCCTTGGAACTGCGCGTCGATTCCACGCTCGGCACCGCCTCGCTGATGCAGTGCGTGCGCCAGGGCTCGGTGCTGATGGCGAATCCTCCGGGTTCCGGCATTCTCGAGGCGGGCGCGCTGATGGGCTATTTGCCGCGCTTGTGCGAATACTTGCTCGGTGAAAAGCTGATTCTGCCGTCCATCGCCACCTGGTGGTGCGGCGAACCCGCCGCGATGGAAGACGCCTTTACGCGCTATAAACAGTTGGTGTTCAAACCCGCGGACCCCAGCCATCGCTTTTTTCCCATCTTCGGCAATGCGCTGTCCGGTGCGCGTTTCGCGCAGTTGCAGCAAGACATCCGCCGCCGCCCCGAGCGCTACCTGGCGCAGGAAATGGTGCAGGTATCGCAAGCGCCGGTACTGAGCACGCGCACCCGGCAGAAACTGCGCCCGCGCAACATTGGCCTGCGGATGCACGCCTGCGTAACACCCAGCGGCGACTACATGGTGATGCCCGGCGGGCTCACGCGCGTGACCGCCAACGCCAAATCGCGCGTGGTGTCGATGCAGCGCGGCGGCAGTTCCAAAGACACCTGGGTGCTCGGCGGCGACGAACGCGAAGACGCCCAGATGAGCTTGCTATCAAGCAGCTTTTCGCCGCGTGATCTGGTGCCGTTCAACGCCGCTGTCACCTCGCGCGTGGCGGAAAACGAGTTCTGGTTTGGCCGCACCTGCGAGCGCTGCGAGTCGATCGCGCGCCTTTTGCGCGTGGCGCTCACCACGATCTTGCGGGAAGCGCCGGTCGATCCTCAGCATCCGGTACTGGACATGGCCAGAGCCTGGTCGCTGCTCGATGCAGGGCACGAGATCGAGGCCGCTTTGCTCGCTTCCTGCACTCAGGAAGAGCTGCCGTTCAGCCTGGCGGCCAATCTACGTTATCTGAACCAGCAAGCCTTTCAACTGCGCGACCGCTTCTCCGCCGATCACTGGCGCGTGCTCAACCAGATACAGCACAACCAGCAATACAACAAAACGCTCAACATCGACCAGGCGCTGGCCTGGCTCGACAGCATAATCGTGTACATGACCACGCTATCCGGCTTCGCGCTCGACAGCATGACACGCGATTCCGGCTTCCGCTTTCTGTCGATTGGCCGCCGCCTGGAACGGCTATCATTCATGACCCGCGTCTTCAGTGTCGCGCTCGACGCCGAACATTACCCTGGGCTTACCTGGCTCTTGGAACTGTGCGATTCCATCATCACCTACCGGGGCCGTTACATGTCGCAGCCACAATGGCTGCCGGTGCTCGATCTCTTGATCCGCGACGAAGCCAACCCGCGGAGCCTTTTGTTCCAGGCGCGCGGCCTGCACGACTACCTGGACAAGATGGAAAACAAACACGGCCCCTGTGGCCGCCAGATTCTGCGCGAAGGACTGCGAAAAATAGCCGCGCTCGACACCGCCACCGACTTCACGCCAGACAGCGCACGCCTGCGCGAGACGCTCGCCTTGCTGCACAACCTGTGTTATCAACTGAACGATCAACTTACCTCGCAGTTCTTCACCCACCCGCGCACGCAAAGCGCGTGGAGTTCGCCGTGGCTATGAGTTCATCAAGGGCTATGAATTCATCAAGCGCCGCCGCTGAGCCCATCCACTATCAGGTGACGCACGAGACGCTCTACGAGTATTCCAGCAGCGTCACGCACGGACAGCATTTGGCGCACCTCTCGCCACGCGATACGCCGCACCAGACGGTATTGGAACATGAACTGCTGTGCGAACCGGCGCCGGCGGAAAGCACGTCGATTCTCGATTATTTCGGCAATCACTCGCTCAGTTTTCTGATTACCGCGCCGCACGAGCGGCTCACGGTTACTGCGCATTCGCGCATCGCGGTTCACCATCACGCGCCCGATGCCCTGTTGGCCGCGCAGCCCTGGGAAAGCGCCTTGCACGCCGATCCGTATCAAACTGAAGCGCTGGACGTGGCGGAAATGCGCCTGCCCTCCGCGCATGTCGATTGTCTGCCGCTCAGTCAAAAATATGCCAGCCGCTTCTTCACTCCTGGCCGGCCCTGGCTGGAGGCGCTGCTGGACCTCACCCAGACCATCCGGCGCGAGTTCACCTACGACCCGCGCGCCACCACCATCTCCACGCCGGTGGAGGACGTGATCCACAACAAACGCGGTGTATGCCAGGATTTTGCGCATCTGATGCTCAGTTGCCTGCGCACGCTACAACTGCCGGCGCGCTACGTGAGCGGTTACATTCTCAACGAACCGCCGCCCGGCACGGAAAAACTGCTGGGCAGCGACGCCTCGCACGCCTGGGTGGAAAGCTGGCTGCCACAAGTGGGCTGGGTCGGCTTCGACCCCACCAACGGCAAGCTGGCCAACCACGAATTCATCACCCTGGCCTGGGGCCGCGACTACATGGACGTGACCCCCTTGCGCGGCGTGGTGCTCGGCGGCGGCTCTCACACGCTGCGCGTGCGCGTGAGCGTGGCGCGGGAATGAGCGGCGCAAAAGACCGAACCGTTCGATTCGGCGCTGAAAAATCAGGTTTTTTCGTGAATTTGGCCGCCAACTCTTTTAGCGAAATCCTAGCTGTGTTAACAAGGGTGCCGTTAAAATTTCTACTCCACCGCGTCCCCCAAGCGCCCGCTTGCAAGGCGACGCCTCGACATCTGATACGAGGAAATACCATGCCCTTACCCGCGCCAGTGGGACTACCACGTCTTCTGCCGTGCCTGTTGTTGGCCGCGTTGCCACTCGCCGCGCAAGCGCACCACCCGATCGGTGCCAAGTTCAACACCACCGCCACCAACACGCTGGAAGGTATCGTCAGCGCCGTGGATTGGGCCAATCCGCATGTGCACGTTTACGTCAACGTCAGCGGCGCTGACGGCAACGTCGTCAACTGGGCGCTGGAATTGCCCAGCCGCGTCGAACTCGAAAGCAGCGGCTGGCGTCCAGAAGCGCTGGTGCCGGGCGCGCGCGTCAGCGCCAGCGGCTGGACCGCACTGAACGGCACGCACCAGTTGTGGGCCGAAGCGCTCACCGACAGCAAAGGCGCCAAGCTCTTTACCGTGGCGGACGATGCCATGAGCAAAAAGCTCGCAGGCCGCCCCGCTGCCGCCACGCCGCGCTGGCCCGATGGCCTGCCGCGCCTCGGCCCGCCGCCTGGCGAAACCGGCTACTGGACCTTGCCCTCGCGCAGTGCCCTGATCGAAGACGGCCAGCAGGTGGCGATGGACGCCTACGGCGTGCTGGCCAATCTGGCCGACGCCGCCAAGGTGGCGCCACTGCAAGATTGGGCGCTCGATCTCTACCGCTTTCGCCAAAGCAACACGCTGCGCGATGACCCCATGTTCCTGTACTGCGTGCCGCCCGCCGGTCCACGGCAGTTCCAGCAGCTTTTTGGCGTGCAGTTCGTGGAGCAAAAGGAACGGCAGCGCATTTTCCTGCTGGTTGCTGGCGGCAACGGCAACTGGCGCATGATCTACACCGATCAGCGCGATCAAGTCGGCCAGATTTCCGGTACTGACGACAATCCCCTCTTCTACGGCAACAACTCCGCACAGTGGGAAGGCGACACACTGGTGGTGGAAAGCAGCGGCTTCAACGAAGGCTTCTGGTTCTCCAACGGCGGCCTGCCGCACACCAAGCAACTGAAATTGACCGAGCGGTTCACCCGCACCGACAAGAACACCCTACATTACCAAGTGACTGTGAGCGACCCCGGCGCCTACACGCGCCCATGGACCAGTTCGTGGGATTTGCAGTGGCTGCCGGGCGAAGAACTGCCCGAATACTACTGCCAGGACAACCGGCCTTGAGATCGAGGAGATGCCACTCATGAAACCTACAACCATGAAACCTGCAACGATTCGCCTCACCACGCTCGCCTCTCTCTGCACTGCTGCACTGTGCACCCTGTTCCTAGGCGCCCAGATGAGCCAGGCTGCCGACCGGCCAGCAACACCCCAGGCACCGCCGAAACCGGCGCCGCGCTTTGCCGATGGCCGCATCAATTTCGGCCCTCCCGCAGGAGAGGCCGGTTACTGGACGCGCCGCACGGCCAACCTCGTCAAGAACCCCAACTCCTACGAGGCGAGAGCCACGATGAGTTCACCGATACACATCGATGACGTGCCGATTCAGCCCTGGGCGCTGGCGCTGACCAACTTCCGCCACACCCTGTTCCTGGCCAGCGAACCCTATACCCGCTGCAAGCCCGCGGGCGGCCCGCGCCAGATCATGTCGCCCTATGGGTTTGAAATCGTCGACATGCCCGAACTCAAGCGCATGTACATCCTCACCACCTCCAATGCCATGACCTACCGCGTCATCTACATGGATGGCCGCGAACACCCGAAAGATCTGCTGCCCTCGTACTTCGGCCACTCGATCGGCCACTGGGACGGCGACACGCTGGTGGTGGATACCGTGGGCTTCAATGAGCGCTCCTGGTTCAGCCGCGACGGCCTGCCCACCACGGATCAACTGCATTTGATCGAACATTACAGCCGCCCGGATTTCAACACGCTGAACTATGATGTCACCATCGACGATCCCGGCGCCTACACCGCGCCTTGGAACAGCGGTTTCGTCGTCGGCTGGAGCCGCGATACCAGCGAGGAACTGTTCGAGTACGTGTGCCAGGAAAACAACGTCTCCCCCGATTCAATGATCGGTGCAGGCCGTATCAGCCCCATCGTGCCCTAAGCGTCAGCAAACCGGAAAGCATCGTCATGAAAAACATCGTCATGAAAAGCACCATCATGAAAAGCATCGCCATGAAACGAGCCATCACTACTTTCGCCTTCCTCTTGGGGCTCGCCAGCGCGCCCGCCTTTTCGCAGCAAGCCTATCCGCTGAGCGGCACCTGGCAAGGGGATTGGGGCGTGAACGATAAAGACCGCAACTTCCTCACCCTGGTCATGGACTGGGACGGCAAAGCCGTCAGCGGCAGCGCCAACCCCGGCCCGGATTCGACGCAGATCGAACACATGACGCTCAACTCCGCCAACTGGACAGTCGCCATCGACATGCCGCTGAAAGACGCCAAAGGCCAAACTGTGCAATTCAAAGGCGAAGGCGCCATCGCCGATCTCGGCTCGCAAACCCGTTCCATCAGCGGCACCTGGAGCGACGGCGCCCGCAAAGGCACCTTCACGCTGACTCGCCAGAGCGGCGGTTAAACGGCAAGCAAAGAAGCAGCATCGCAAGCGTTATCCCAGGGCCGGCTCATGCCGGCCCTGTCATTTGCGCGTCTTAAATTTGTATATTGCTTACCAACGGTAGTAAGGTCACCAGGCTTATAACGACGAGGGGGAAAACACGATGGTCGCAAAGATAACCAAAACAGCAGCCAAACAGCGTCTTGGCCAATTTTCCATTCCCGCGCTCACGGCGCTGATCAGCAGCGTTACGGCGAGCGCTGTACTCGCGCAAGAGCTGGAGGAAATCCGGGTGACTGGCTCGCGCATCCAGCGCGACATCGGCTTCGAGTCTCCCACGCCAGTCACCGTATTGGAGATGGGAGAACTGCAAGCGCTCGATCCGGGTTTGGGCGTGTCGCAGCAGTTGGCAAACCTGCCGCAGTTCTTCAATAACGTCAGTTCCGACAGCATTGCCGGCCGCGTCGGCGGCGATGTGGGCCAGAGCCAACTCAACATGCGCGGCATGGGCGGCGAGCGCACCCTGGTGCTGCTGGACGGCCTGCGTGTCGTGCCTTCCGACAGCCGTAGCTCGGTGTCCGTGGATTACCTGCCCAGCCCCTTGATTCTGCGTACCGACATCGTGACCGGCGGCGCCTCGGCGGCCTATGGCTCCGGCGCCCTGACCGGGGTGACCAACTTTCTCATCGACCGCAAGTTCACCGGCTTCAAATACAGCGCCCGGGGCGGTCTTAACGAGTTCAACGGCGATGGCCAGAATTACCGCCTCACCGCGGCGTGGGGCGAGAACTTCCTCAGCGATGACCGCCTGCATCTGGTAGGCTCGATCGAACTCAGGAACAACCGGGAATTCCGCCGCGGCAGGCCCGATGCCTTCGAGGTGGAGTGGGATGAGTTTCAAGGGTATGTGACCAACCCCGAATGGACGGCATGGCGCGAGGCCAATCCAACCGCGCCCGCCTCTTCGGCTCCCGTGCCGCTGCGGCTCACCAAACCCAACATCACCTCGACAGCCTTTACGGCGACCGGCCTCATCCGCCAGCCTGGGTTTACCTATGACCGCTACATGTTCACAGAGAATGGCAATGGTGTGCAGCCGTTCCAGAACTGTGGCTTCGTGTCGCTGCCGGGTGCCGCCGGCACCCAGCAGAACATGTCCTGCCAAAGCGGAGATTATCAATACCAATTGTTCCGTAAAGGCCGCTACATCGAAGATCGGGCACGCCTGGGAGTCGATCTGCAAACGGGGTTCCTGGGCGCGGACTTCAAACTCACCGACACTACCACGCTCTGGGGCCATGTTCTCTATGGCCGCACCAAGAATACCTCTCCCCCAACCCAGACCGGGCAGCACGAGGGCGTGTCCTTCCTGACGGTTTACTCCGGCAACCCTTTCCTGCCGCCAGAAGTGCAACAAGCCATGACGGCGCAGAACCGCGCCAGCATCCGCGTGGACCAGAATGGCTTTTCGGATACTCCCTGGGGCTACCAGGAACGGCCCGTGGTCACCAACTACATGTACTCGCTGACGGGCGGTTTCGACACCACACTAGGAGGCGACTGGGATCTGCGCGGCTCCTATACCACGGGCTACGCCAAGAAACACAGCGTACTCAACAACTGGGAGCGCAATGACCGCTTCTTCATGGCGCATGACGCCGTGCGGGATCCCGAAACCGGCAACATCGTGTGCCGGATTCAACTGGTGGCGCGCGATTTTCAGCGCCAAGGCCGTAATCTGGAGGCCGAACTGCACGAATGGGCGCAAAAGAACACCTCGGTCTACCGCACCGATGGCTTGGTTTCCTACGATGCGGCGGTGCCGCTGGAATACCCCTTCGCGGTGGACAGCATCGACAACACCATCCGCGATTGCGTGCCCGTGAACATGTTCGGCAAGGGCAATCAATCTGAGGCGGCCATGCAGTACATTTTCTCCAGCCGTAACAAAACCGCCGATTCCATCCAAAAGCAGCAGTTCGCCGAGATCGTGGCCAGCGGTACTGTCTATAAGGATTGGTACGCCGGGGCAATTTCGGGCGCCATCGGCGCCACTTACCGCAAAGAATCCATCGACCAGCATGTGATCGATCAAGCCATCGACGTGCTGGGCCCGCCCTATAACGTCACCCTTGCTGATGGCACCGTGGTAATGCGCGGTATTCCCCCGCAAATACAAGGCGGCGGCGCCAACCTGCACCGCTTCTCCAGCCAACCGTCCTATGGCGGCGGCTTCGATGTCACGGAAATCTTTGCTGAAACCATCATTCCATTATTCAAGGCCAGCAATGGACCCCAGTACGCCGAGCTTAATCTGGCAGCCCGTGATGCCGATTATTCCCGCGCTGGCAAGGTGATGGTGTGGAAGGCGGGCCTCAGCTTCCGGGTACTGGAAGACTTGCGCCTGCGGGGCACTTACTCCCATGACATGCGCGAGGGCTCGTTCCGCGAACTCTTCACGCAGCAAGGAGGCGGCGGCACACCGACCGATCCCGAGCCGACCCGCGAAACGCCCACCAGCCCCTTGGTGGCCAACCGCTCTTACCTGATTTCCAGCCTTTCCGGCGGCAACCCGAACATCGAACCGGAACAAGCCAATACCACGGCCCTCGGTTTCGTCTATCAGCCCTCCTTCCTCAAAGGTTTTCAGTTTTCTCTGGACCGCTACATCGTGAAGCTGGATCCCTCCATCGTGCAGTTCACAGTGCAGCAGATCGTGGATCAGTGTTACCAAAGTGGCACCTTCTGCGAGCGCATCGACCGCGATCCCGCCACCAACATGATTTCGATGATTCGCAACGTCTTCGTCAACTCCGACAGGGCGAGAGTCAGCGGCTGGGACACGGAAATCTCCTACCGCTTCGATCCCGATTTCTTGAACGAGTGGACAGAATCGATGAACCTGCGTTTAGTGGGCGGCTACATGGACGAAAACTCCATCACGCCGCTGGGCGGCATCACGATCGAGCGCGCCGGCCAAGCCGACATGCCGAAAGCAATGCTCACCTTCATGGGCAGCTACACCTTTGGCAAAGCCAGCATCAACCTGGTACAAACCTGGACCGGCAGCACCAAGCGCAACAATACCTGGGTCGAGGGCGTGGATGTCGATAGCAACAAGGTACCCTCCTGGCACAACACCAACCTCGGTTTCGCCTATCGCGGCGACAGTAAGCAGTTGGGTTCCTGGACTGCCTCCTTCAACGTGACCAACCTGTTCAATCGGGCGCCCATACAACGGGGCCTTACCACGGTGGGCGATGAGATAGGCCGCCGCTATTCGGTCGGGTTTGATGTCGCATTTTGAGGGAGATTGCTTCGGACATGGGTGCCACACAACCGCAGGAGTTCTCATGAAACAGATCGTAGCGTACGGGTTTGCGTGCCTTGCCTTGCTTGCGTACCCGGCGCTTGCGCACCATCCCGTGCAGGCAAAATTCGATACCGCGCAGCAGGCGAGCCTCATTGGCCGCGTCACCAAAGTGGATTGGGCCAATCCTCACGCGCATGTGTTCATCACGCTCACCAACACCTCCCCCAACACCTCCCCCACCAACACCTCGCGCACGCCTAAATGGGCCATTGAATTGCCGAGCCCCATCGAACTGGAATGGGGCGGCTGGCGGCCTGATACGCTGGCGGTAGGCGACACCATCACCGTGGAAGGCCCGCGCGCCCGCGATGGCAGCGAGCAAGTGTGGGCCGAGCGCATCAACAAGGCAGATGGCAGCGCCGTGTTCACACTCCCCGGCGACATACTCGAATCACAGCTCGGCGCCAAAGTGGACGCTCCCGCGCCGCGCTGGCCCGACGGCCATCCGCGCCTGGGGCCGGAACCTGGCCAAAGCGGCTACTGGTCCGTGCCGAGCCTGCGCTCGCTGGTGGAAAACGGCGTCAACGTGGCGATGGATGAACACGGCATCCTGGCGAATATCGAAGACGCCAAAAAAATCGCTCCGTTCCAAGACTGGGCCCGCGATCTCTACGTGTACCGGCAGCGGAAATTCCTCAGCGAGGATCCGCTCTTTCTCTACTGCATACCGCCTGGAGGGCCGCGCATGTTTCAGGTTCCCTATGGTGTGCAATTGCTTGAACAGCCGCGGAACCAGCGGGTCACGGTACTGATGAGCAGCGGCAATTCCAACTGGCGCCTGATTCCCACCGATGGCCGCGAACCCATCGGGCAAGTGGCGGGCAACGACAACAACCCGCTGTTCTTCGGCCATAGCACAGGCCGCTGGGAAGGCGATAGCTTCACGGTAGACAGCACCGGTTTCAACGAGAGCTTCTGGTTCTCCAATGGCGGCCTGCCGCACACGCGCCAGTTGCACTTGACCGAGCGCTTCACACGCAAGGACTGGAGCACGCTGGAATACAGCGTCACCATCGACGATCCCGGTGCCTACACTCGTCCCTGGACCAGTACCTCTACCCTGCAATGGATAGCGAACCAAGAGATGCCCGACTATTTCTGCCAGGACAACCGCCCCTGAAGCGCGGCCTGAAAAAGCGAGACGCATCAGAGAAAGACGCATCAGAGAAAGACGCATCAAGAGAAGCGCATCAACGAGAACAGCCTCAATGAAAAACTCATTCATCGGTACTTGTGGGATCTTGACGCTGGCAGCCGCTATATAGTTGACCTCACAATAAATTAGACATACGCTACCCCCATCCCCCACCCACGCCATCAGGAGACCGCAATGGCCTACAGCGAGGATTTGAAGAAAAGGGTACTAGCCTACGTCGC
>JAIRJU010000119.1 GCA_031260485.1 Pseudomonadales bacterium
GAAATGCCGATGATCGCCATCGCCAGTTTCACTTTCAGCACGCTGGCGTTGACGTGGCTCAGCCAGTCGGGTTGATCCGGGTGGCCTTCCAGATTCAGGCGTGAAACAAAGGTTTCGTAGCCACCCACGATCACCATGACCAGCAGGTTGGAGATCATCACCACGTCGATCAGGCCCAGCACGATCAGCATGATGGCTACTTCGGCGCTCGGCGCACTGGCGGCTTCGCTGTGATGGAAAAACACCTGTTGAACCAGATGCACCAACTCCACGCCAAACTGCCACACATACACGCCCTGCGCCACGATCAGACCCAGATACAGCGGTAATTGCAGCCAGCGCGACGCGAAGATCAGCGCGGGTAAGGGGCGTAGCGGTGAGTGTTTGGTGTGTTCAGGCATGGCGGCATCCATTGAGGGCGAAGCTGTCTCTTTCGTTTTTCACCGATCTCTCATCGATCACTGCGCGGCACGGTTGCGCGGATCGTTTGGCGCGCGCCTGCGTTCACGCGGTTGCGCAGGCTGAGGGACCAGTTCGAAGTCTGGCGCGGGTGACGTTTGCTCTTCGGTCGTGGCGGCAGTGGCGCTTACGGCGAGGTCCTCGGCGCTCTGGAGGGGCGCTGCGGCGCTGTCCGTCGTGGCCGCCGAGTCGAACAGCGGGGCGGCGGTTGCCACTTCACCCTGAAGCAGCGGCGTCGCGGCGCTGTCGCTGGCTTCGATGGCGGCAAGCGCCTCTTCGTCCGTCATGGGAGGGGCGAAGCTGAAGCCATCGAAGGTGACGGCAAGCTGCGCCTTGGCCTCGGGTAGCGCCGCCATGGCGAAGGCGTTGTCATCCTGGGGCAAGGGCAGGGTGAGGTCGGGCTCGGAGAAGGCTTGAGCGGATACGGCCTCCGTGACGGCGACTGTGGCGACGAGCGTGGTGGCGGCAAACGTTGTGGCAGTAAGGTTGTCGCTGAACACGGCGGGCGGCGCGGTGACAGCCGCGGCAGGAGCGCTTTCCAGCCCTAGTTCGGCGCGGTCGCCACGCTGACGCGGCTGCGGCTGGCGGCCACGTTTGTCAGCAGGGCGGCGGCCGGCGCGCGATTGAGACTGCACGTCTGGCGCCGGTGTTTCGGAGGCAAGCAGGGTGTCGGTGCTCTCGAACTCGGGGGCGGCGCTGGCGCCTTCGAGTGATTCAGGCTGGTTTTGGCGATTGCGATTGCGGCCACCGCGGCGGCGGCGACCGCCTTCGCGGCCTTCCTTGTTTTCCTGAAGGTCGCGCGGTTCACGTGGCTCGGAGGCTTCACGCGGTTCGCGTACTTCGCGCGGTTCCCGTGTTTCACGCGGCTCTCGTGCTTCTCGTGCTTCACGGGGTTCTCGTGCTTCACGGGGTTCGCGCAGGTCGCGGCGGGATTCCGCGCCTTCTTCCTTCTTGGCGGCATTCTGGCCATCGCTGGCGCGCTCGCGGTTGCCGCGGCGTTCGCCGCGTTCTGTGCGTTCGCCGCGCTCACTGCGGCGGCGGTCGTTGCGGTTGCGGCGGCGACCATTGCGTTCTTCCGGTTCCGGCGGCGGCGGTGGTTCGTTGGCCGCATCTTCCGCGGCGGCGCCGCCAAAGATGCCGGACAGCCAGCCGAGCAGGCCGCCTTTTTTCGGTGCGGGTGCAGGTGCCGGGGCTGGCGCGGGTGCCGCAGCGGCAGTGACCTGCGGCGGCGGCGCGGCCTGGAGGCGTGCGGTTTGCACCGCGGGCACGTCGGCCACCACGATCTGGCGCGGTACCGCTTCCTCGATCACGACGTCTTCTTCCGGCTCCATGGAATAGCTGCGTTCGTTGGATTCGGCGTTGATGTTCTGGATTTCAAAATGCGGTGTTTCCAGATGCGCGTTGGGCACGATCACCAGACGCTTGCCGGAGTTGGCTTCGATGGTGGTGACTTCGGTGCGCTTTTCATTGAGCAGGTAGGAGGCGACGGAAATCGGCACCAGCGCGCGCACTTCGCGCGAGTTGCTCTTGTTGGCTTCTTCTACCAAGAGACGCAGGATCGACAGCGATAGCGATTCCACGTCGCGGATCGTGCCCTGACCGCTACAGCGTGGGCACACCGTGGCGCTGGTTTCGCCGAGCGAGGGGCGCAGACGCTGGCGCGACATTTCGAGCAGGCCGAAGCGCGAGATCTTGCCGACCTGCACGCGGGCACGGTCCATTTCCAGCGCGTCGCGCATCCGGTTTTCCACATCGCGCTGATTTTTTTGCGACATCATGTCGATGAAGTCGATGACGATCAGGCCGCCCATGTCGCGCAAACGCAACTGGCGCGCGATTTCATCCGCGGCTTCGAGGTTGGTGAGTAGCGCGGTTTCCTCGATGTCGGCGCCCTTGGTGGCACGCGAAGAGTTGATGTCGATCGACACCAGCGCTTCGGTGGGGTCGATCACGATGGAACCGCCGGAAGGCAGCTTCACTTCGCGCTCGAACGCGCTCTCGATCTGGTTTTCGATCTGGTAATTGGTGAAGAGCGGCACACCGCCCTGGTAAAGCCGCAGACGGCTTTCAAATTGCGGCATTACCTGACGCACGAAGGTCAGCGCTTCGTTGTGGGCGGCTTGTGTGTCAATCAGCACTTCGCCGATGTCCTGGCGCAGATAGTCGCGGATGGCGCGCAGGATGACATTGCTTTCCTGGAACAGCAGGCGTGGCGCTTCCTGTTCTTCAGCGGCCTTGGTGATGGCCGACCAGACTTGCAGCAGGTAGTTGAGGTCCCATTGCAATTCCTCAGCGGCGCGGCCAACACCTGCGGTGCGGATGATGATGCCCATGCCATCGGGAAGCTGTAGCGCATCCATGGCCTCGCGCAGATCGCTGCGGTCGTCGCCTTCGATGCGGCGGGAGATGCCGCCAGCGCGCGGGTTGTTCGGCATCAGCACCAGATAGCGGCCCGCCAGGCTGATCATGGTGGTGAGCGCGGCGCCTTTGTTGCCGCGCTCTTCTTTTTCGACCTGCACGATCACTTCGGTGCCTTCGGCCACCAGTTCCTTGATGTTGCCGCGGTCGCGGGCGTCCTTGCGGAAGTATTCTTTGCCGATTTCCTTCAGCGGCAGAAAGCCGTGGCGATCGGCGCCGTAATTGACGAAGGCGGCTTCGAGGCTGGGTTCGATGCGAGTGATGCGGCCTTTGTAGATGTTGGCCTTTTTCTGGATGCGATGGCGGTTTTCGATGTCGAGGTCGTACAGACGTTGACCATCCACCATGGCGACACGCAACTCTTCTTTTTGGGTTGCGTTGATGAGCATTCTTTTCATAGTTACCGTTTCCGTTGTTTAAAAACGGATATACCGGCGAACCAGCGCGAATCAAAGCGTTATGAATATATCTCGCAATATATTGATATAACGTGATGTTCAGGCATCGAGAGAACCGTGGCTTGGCGGGGTTTGCAGGAGTATTTGCAGGGTTATCTGCACGGGGCCTGCACCGCTTGCGCGCCTTGCCGCGCTGGGGTGAACATGGGGTTCAACCTTACGCAAGTTGCGTGGCGTTATCTGGTTCATTCGTTGCCTTCACTGCCTGCCAGAGCAAGGCTCTGGCGGGCGAAAACTCGTTCTGGTTACCGAATCTATCCGGGTGTTGGCAGCCGGTCTGGGGGCGGTGGAGTGCAGCGAAGTGCGCTGTGGAGTGCTCCAGGGCCGCCAGGTGTTTCACCCAGGGTTGATGGCGTCCGCTTCTGGTGGAGGGAGGAATCAGAATCCACTCAGTCCGGCGCATTACGCCGGTGCGGTGATGACATGCCCAAGGGTTGAGGCTGTCGCAAAGTTGTTGTTACCGTTTACTTACCTGTTTGCACCTAATAGCTTGCACCTATGTTTGCACCTACTTGCGCAGACACAGGCTGCTCGTTGGGGCAGCGGTATCGCTTGTTTGTCGTCTCGTGAAGTGAGGGGCTAGGCTTGAGGCCTGCGCGACCGCGAGTGAGGCGGGTTTGGCCACGAGGGTACAAACTTTTGCAATATAACAGCAAAGAGGTGTTGCTTCAAATGCTTATGACGGTTTGTTGAGTCTTGTAGCAGCATGTCGTTCGCTGTCTTGGGTATACTGTCACCCTCTTTTTGCAGACCCTGTTTTTGCAGATCCTGCCGATGTCCAACGTCTCCTCTTCCAACGCCCCTCCTCAGCGCGCCCAGCCCAGCCGCAGCCCGGTACAGATACTGGAAGTGGCCGAACATCATCAGGATCAGCGTCTGGACAATTATTTGCTGGGACGGCTCAAGGGAACGCCCAAGTCGTTGATTTATCGCATCATCCGCAAAGGCGAAGTGCGGGTGAACGGCAAGCGCGCCAAGGCGGATTACCGGGTCAGCGCTCAGGATCAGGTGCGTGTGCCGCCTTTGCACTTGCAGAGCCCCGGCGCCCCGGCTCAGCCAAGCGCGCAACTTGGGAGCTTGCTGCGTGCGTCTGTGTTGTACGAAGACGACGACTTGCTGGTGTTGAACAAACCCTCTGGCTTGCCGGTGCATGGCGGTACTGGGGTCAAGCTGGGCTTGATCGAAGCGTTCAAGGCGCTGCGCCCCGAGTTGCCTGGCCTGGAACTGGTACACCGGCTCGACCGGGGAACCTCGGGCTGTTTGCTTCTGGCCAAAACCGGCGCGGCGCGGCGGGCGCTGATGAGCGCGTTCCGTGAGCACCAGGTGCGCAAGGTGTACCACGCTCTGGTAGCGGGGCGCTGGCCGGATAAGGTGCGGGTGGTGGATAGCCCGCTCAGCCGGCAGCCGGAGCGCAGTGGCGAACGCTTCGTCGCCGTGGACCCGCAAGGCAAAGAGGCGCGTACCGAATTTCACGTGCTGGAGCGTTTGCAGCGTTTCACCCTGGTCGAGGCGCGGCCGCTCACCGGGCGCACGCATCAGATTCGCGTGCACGCGGCGGAAACAGGGTGCCCGCTGGTGGGGGATGACAAATACAATCAAGAGGCGAGCTTACCTCAGGGGCTGCGCAGCCGCTTGTGTCTGCACGCGGCAGCGGTCGAGTTCGCGCATCCGCGTGATGGACGGCGGCTGTATGTCGAGGCGCCGCTGGAGGCGTCGTTCAAGACGCTGCTGGAACAGTTGCGCTCAACGGATTGAGCCCCCGCTCGCGCAAGAGGCGGCAGAGCGAAATCAGCGGCAGTCCAATCAGGCTGTGAAAATCGCCACCTTCCATGCGCTCGAACAAGTTGATGCCCAGGCCCTCCGCCTTGAAGCCGCCCGCGCAGTCGTAGGGTTGTTCGCGGTCGAGATAGCGGTCGATTTCCTCTGGATCGAGCGGGCGGAATTTCACCCGGTAAAGGTCGTGTGCGGATTGATGCGTGTTGCTCTGCGCATCTAGCAGGACCAGCGCCGTGTGAAATTCCACCCAGCGGCCGCTGCTGGCGATGAGCTGCGCGCGGGCGGCTTCGCGCGATCCTGGCTTGCCTGCGAGCGTGGCACCGCGCACGCACACTTGGTCGCAACCGATGATCAAGGCGTCAGGGAAACGCGGCGCCAGTGCGCGTGCCTTGCTCAGCGCAAGGCGTGCCGAGAGCGCCAGACCTTGCTCGTGCGGCAGTGGGGTTTCGTCGACATCGGGGCTGGCGCAAGTGAAGGGTAGCCCCAAGCGCGCCAGCAGCGTTTTGCGGTAGGGCGACGATGACGCGAGAACCAGTGGCATGGTGGGGTTTGGCATGAGGCGAGGGTGTCTTGTTGGCTAGGTTGGTGGCGAGAGCGCATTCTAACTAAGAGCGCAATGCGCGCCTAACTGGAACTGAATCGCGCCTTAGCCAGACGCTTGCGCATTTTGCCAAGTTTAGGCGTATCCATTACTCTGCCGCAGTGCCCCAAAATTCTTGATACTCACGTCATGCGTTTGCCTTCATTTGATCGTAGTGCTGCCATTCTCGTCATCCTGTTGAGCGCTGCGCTTGGCGCTTGCGTCACGCATCGTCCCGCGCCGGTGGAGCAGATCGGCGGCGGGCCGCGTTTTCTCGATGATGGCAAGCAGCACTTGGTCAACGGCGGCGAGACGCTGTACGCCGTTGCCTGGATGTACGATCTCGATGTCAACGCGCTGGCCCGCGCCAACAACCTGGCGTCGCCTTATACGGTAAGGCCCGGCATGACGCTGATAGTCGATCCGCGCGTGGTCGGCGGCGCTCTGGTCAGTGGCGCTGTCGTTGGCAGCGTTGCGTCCACTACCGGCGGGAGCGTGGTGCCGAGCGCACCCGTGGGGACGGCGGTGGCCACGGCGGTAGTGAACGGCGGCGGTTTGCAGCGCACGCCGCTGCCAACGACCACCTTGCCCAGCAATAACTTACCCAGCAACAACCTGCCCAATAACAATGAGCCCTCTGCGGGCAGTTTGCCGCCGCTAAGCAATGATGCGCCTGTGGCCACGCCCAGTACGCCGGAGGCGTCCACTACCGCTCGCGTAACGCTGCCGAGCGAAGCCGTGGCCACCTTGCCTGCTACTTCGCCTCTGCCGCCGCCGCCCGTTGCCACGCCTGCGGGCGGTTTCACTGGTTCAGGCAACATTACCTGGGATTGGCCGTATCGCGGCGCCATCGTGGCGCGTTTCACCGATGCCGCGGTGGAAGGCAAAGGCGTGGATCTTGCAGGCAAGGCCGGCGATGCCGTGCTGGCCGCTGCGGATGGCGAGGTGGTCTATGCCGGCGGCGGGTTACAGCGCTACGGCAATCTTTTGATCCTCAAACATAACGATCATTTCCTCAGCGCTTATGCGCACAACCGCACGCTGTTGGTGAAGGAAGGCGCGGTGGTCAGGCGTGGGCAGAAGATCGCCGAACTCGGCAACAGCGGCGTGGATCGTGACATGCTGCACTTTGAAATCCGCCAGGACGGCAAGCCCGTCGATCCCTTGCTTTACCTCCCCGCCCCTTAGCCTTGCCTGGCTAATTGATGGTTCTTTTAAAAAATCCTGGAAATTTCTGAGGTTGTACTATACTCCGGCTAGCTCATGGGCGAGCCCGGCTAGGTAATTCCTGGCGTTTCTAGCGATCAACCTGTTTTGTTGCTAGCGCGTGGTTTGCGCAAGAGCAGTCGAGAACAATAACGACGAGACTGAGAGGGGATGTTTAGATGAGAAAGCGCAGACCAGGCAGTACTGATGGAACTGGCAGTATGCAAGAACCTTCCTCCAATTTTTACCCGCAAGTCGAGCAAAATTCCAAGACAACTCTCGCCGCAGCGCCCTTTGCGGTGCATGAACTGAGTTTTGGAACCTATGACGTAGGTAGCGCACTGGCCGAAATGCCAGCTTGCGCGCTGGCGGGCGCGGCAGGAAAA
>JAIRJU010000074.1 GCA_031260485.1 Pseudomonadales bacterium
CCGACACCTTGATCTGAGCCGTGTCAAGTTTCGGCAGCGCATCCACGATCTGATGGCCCAGCTTGCTCATCGCGGCATTGATACGCGCCAAGGCGCCCGCGGGCTGCTGGCGTGTCAGCCAGTGCACCGATTCTGGCACCAGGAAATAGACAGCGGGAAGCAGCGCCGCAGACAGCACCGCGCCGACGCTGAACATCACGCGCCAGTTGGAGCCGGTGGCATCCATGAGCGCCTTGCCAACTTCGCCGCAGACGATGCCGCCCAAGGGATAGCCGATCACCATCAGCGAGATACACAAACCGCGGTGCTTGTTGTTGGAGAACTCGGCCACCACCGCGTTGGTAGTGGACAACATGCCGCCGATGCCCAGGCCCGTCAGCACACGGTAGACACCCAGTACGGGCAAGCTGGTGGCGGTGGTGACAATGAACATACCCGCCGCCATGACCATCAAACACCCCAGCAGCATGTTGCGGCGACCGACCCTATCCGCCACGCCTCCCAACAGTATCGAGCCTATCGCCATGCCCACCAGCTCCGCCGACAGCACATACCCGAGAATATCCTGGCCGATGCCAAACTCGTTGCGAATGCCAGGGCCCGACACGCTGATGGCCAGCACGTCGAAACCATCCATTCCGTTAAGCAGTACCGTGATGGCAACGATGATGTACTGCAACCTCGTCATTGCCGATTTGTCGATGATTTCGCGTGGATCACTCATGGCGGCTTGAATCCTCTGTCAGTAGTTTTTCAGTAGTTTTTGGTGTGTTCAGTAATTTTTGGTGTGAAGGTACGGTGTTGAGCGGCAGTTGTGCATGTTGTTGGCCACCGCAAAACCCGCCGGAGCATAGTATGGCTGTGCCAGCAACACAAGCGCTTGGCTTACCAATGGCAGCACAACCGATCACCGCTGGCATCGAACAAAAGTTCTACTCCGCATCATTTCTGCGTCACCGCCACGACGCACTGATAAACCCAACGCTTGCTACATACGCGACAACTCATACGCGCAGATATTGACCGCCGTGGCCAGATTCAATGATTCCAGCACGTTTGCGCCACGAATGCTGAAACAGCGCAGCGCGAGAGTCGTCCCCAGTGCTTCTGGCAAGCCACGCGCCTCGTTACCAAAAAGATAACAATCGAACTCGGCAAAGGCCGCCTCGCGCGTGCTGGCGCCGCACAGATCGAGCACCGCAAGTCGCGGAAAACGCGCGCCCAAGGATTGCCAGGGCACCTCGAGTTCCAAGGGCACATGAAACAGCGCGCCCATGCTGGCGCGCACCACCTTGGGATTGTAGGGATCGACGCTGCCAGGGCTGAGCAAGAGGCGGAAACCGCCGAACCAGGCCAGCGTGCGCAGAATCGTGCCCAGGTTGCCGGGGTCTTGCACTTCATGCAGGTAAATCGCGCGCTGTCTGCCACCGGGTGCCGCGTCCAGCGCCGCCGCTTGCAACAGCGGCACTACCGCAAAAATACCCTGCGGATGCTCGGTAGCAGTGATCTGGCGCAACTGACGTTCCGTGATGCGCTGCGTTTTGAATGGACTGGTCCAATACTGGTAGGCATCAGTGACATAAAGTTCACTTGCCAGCAAGGCGCCTTCGCGCTGCGCGGCTTTTTGCAGTTCCAGCACCAGGTGCTCGCCTTCCACAATGAAGTAGCCAAAACTCTGCCGGTACTTTTTGTGATGCAGCTTTTTGATGTCGTCGAGTTTCATGCCGCTACTTTCATACCTCTACATCGCCTAGTGTGTCCCCTTGCTGTTGGTTGCGGCCACTGGTGCCCACGAGATCCATGGCGATGGCTTGTGCCACGCGAATGCCATCCACGCCCGCCGACAAAATGCCGCCCGCGTAACCTGCGCCTTCTCCCGCCGGATAAAGGCCGCGGATGTTGCGACTTTGCAAGGTATCAGCATCGCGTGTGATGCGGATCGGCGACGAGGTGCGGGTTTCAACGCCAGTGAGCACGGCATCCCAGCGGTCGAAAGCGTGAATCTGGCGCCCGAACTGCGGCAAGGCTTCGCGGATTGCAGCGATGGCGTAATCCGGCAAGGCGGAAGCCAGGTTGGTCAGTTTTACACCAGGTTGATACGACGGCTGCACCTCACCGAGCCGCGTCGAGGCGCGGTCTTTGAGAAAATCTCCCACCAGTTGCCCTGGCGCGCTGTAATCGCTGCCGCCGAGCACGTAGGCATGGGCTTCCAAGCGCTCCTGCAAGGCCATGCCTGCCAGCACATCCCCCGGAAAATCCCGCACAGGATCGATGCCCACCACGATGCCTGCGTTGGCATTGCGCTCGTTGCGCGAATATTGGCTCATGCCATTGGTGACAACCCGCCCGGCCTCCGAGGTCGCCGCTACCACGGTGCCGCCAGGGCACATGCAGAAGCTGTACACCGCACGGCCATTACTACACTGATGGGTCAATTTATAATCCGCCGCGCCAAGCGCGGGATTGCCTGCATAGTTGCCAAGCCGCGCGCGATCAATTTGCGTTTGCGGATGCTCGATGCGAAAGCCTAGCGCGAAAGGTTTGGGTTCGATGAAAACCCCTTGCTCATGCAGCGCGCGAAACGTATCCCGCGCGCTATGGCCCAGCGCGAGCACCACATGACGGCTGGCCAGCGTCTCGCCAGACTCGAGCATGACGCCTTCCACCTGATCGCCTTCGAGCACCAACCTTGTCATCTTGCTAGCGAAACGCACCTCGCCGCCCAGCGCAATGATGTCCTCGCGCAGCGCGGCCACCACCGTGGTAAGGCGAAACGTGCCGATGTGCGGCTTATTGACGTAGAGAATCTCCAGCGGCGCACCGGCGTTCACAAACTCCTGCATCACCTTGCGCCCGTAAAAATGCGGGTCTTTGATTTGGCTATAGAGTTTGCCATCGGAAAACAGCCCGGCGCCGCCTTCGCCGAATTGCACGTTCGATTCCGCCGTCAATATTCGCTTGCGCCACAGCGCCCAGGTATCTTGGGTGCGCTGGCGCACACTCTGTCCGCGTTCCAGAACGATAGGGCGCAAACCCATTTGCGCCAACAGCAGCGCGGCGAAAAGCCCGCAAGGGCCGAAGCCGACCACGATCGGCCGCTGTGGTAATGGCGCGGGCGCTTGCGCCACGAAGCGATAGCGGGTATCCGGGGCCGGGCCAAGGTGACGATCGTCGCCACAGCGTTGCAGCACGGCGGCTTCGTCGCGCAGATTCAGATCGATCGTGTAAACGAACAGAATGACGCTGTTCTTTTTGCGCGCATCGTAGCTGCGCTTGAAGATGTGGAAATCGAGCAGATCGGCGTCGCTGATCTTGAGCCTGGTGACAATGGCGTCACGCAAGGCGCCGGGAGCATGATCCAGCGGCAGTGACAGTTCGCTTAAACGCAGCATGAAAAATCCTGGCCGGCGGCACCGGCAGAGGCAAGGGAAAGGCGCGGGCGGCGATTGTACCCGACACCTACCCAGGAACCTGCGTTCCGGGGCGCAAGTCGGCAGCGCGCGCTGCATGGGATTCCCCCCAACACTTCTCCCCAACACCGCTGCTCGACATCTCTGCCCGCGTGCTTGCGCTTATAATGCGGGCCTTTTGTGCAGCGCCTTCGCCTTTTTCCGGTACCTATTCATGGCAAGATCCAAAAGCAGCAACCGCTGGCTGGATGAGCACGTCAACGATCCTTACGTGAAAATGGCGCAGAAAGATGGCTATCGTTCGCGCGCCAGCTACAAATTGCTGGAACTGCTGGAAAAAGACCGGCTGTTGCAACGCGGCATGTTGGTCATGGATCTCGGCTCCGCTCCCGGCGGCTGGTCGCAGGTGCTGGCCCGCCAACTCGGCAACCAGGGCCGCGTCATCGCCACCGACATTCTCCCCATGGAGAGCGTGGAGCAGGTGCAGTTCATCCAAGGCGATTTCACCGAGGAAGCGGTGTTTCAGCAGATTCTCGCGGCACTGCAAGGCGCGCGCGCCGATCTGGTGCTTTCCGACATCGCGCCCAACATCAGCGGCATCGACGCCGCCGATCAGGCCGCCGCCATTTATCTGGTGGAATTGGCGCTCGATATGGCGCGTCAGGTGCTCAAGAGCGGCGGCAGTTTCGTGGTAAAACTGTTTCAGGGCGAGGGATCGGATGCCTATCTGAAGGATCTGCGCGGCGCATTCGAGAAAGTGCTGATACGCAAACCCGACGCCTCGCGTCCGCGCTCGCGCGAAGTGTATGTGGTCGGCAAAGGCTTCCGCGCGTAATCGCGCCTTGGCGCGGCATTATTGAGAACTCCATAAAACATGTATGGCGGGCCGAGGCCCGCCCTACGCTCGCTGAAAATCCACTTCGATGACGTTGTTATGCAGGCTGTTATGCAGGTCCGCGCTCGTCTCGTTCCAGTAGATGATCTGAATCTCGCCGCTCTCGTCTTCCACCAACGCGGTGCAGCTTTCTACCCAATCGCCACAATTGTAGTAGCGCACGCCTTCGATCAGCTTTTTTTCGGCATGGTGAATGTGGCCACAGATAACGCCATCCATCGCGCGCTTGTGGGCTTCTTTGGCCACGGTTTGCTCAAACTCGAAGATGAAGCTCACCGCGCTCTTCACCTTATGCTTGATCGCGCGCGACAGCGACCAATACGGCATACGCAGCAAACGGCGGCCATGGTTGAACCAGCGGTTGGACCAGAGCAGAAAGGTGTAAGCCACATCGCCCAGCAAGGCCACCCACTTATGGTGGCGCGTGATACCGTCGTAGGCGTCGCCGTGCACCACCCACAACTTTTCGCCTGCCGCGGTTTCGTGGAAGGCTTCATTGACAACCTTGATATTGCCCATCTCGAACACGTGTTCGTCGATATAGTCACGCAAAAAATCATCGTGATTGCCGGTAACATAATGCACTTGCGTGCCATCTTTCTCCGACATGCGCAAAATCTGCCGCACCACGCGATTGTGCGCGTTCGGCCAGAACCATTTGCCGGAAGCCAGCCGCCAGCCGTCGATGATGTCGCCTACGAGGTAAAGCTGCTCGCAGCGATGGGCTTTGAGAAAGGAATACAACAGTGCCGCCTTGCAACCCGACGTACCGAGATGTACGTCGGAAATCCAGATCGCGCGCCAAGAGGTTTTCGCCATGATCCTTGCCTTGTGTGAGCGGTATTGCGGCCTCATACTGGCCGCTATTTTAGTGAGCTGATGTAAAGCTACGGTTAAATTTCTTGCAAACTTGAGTCAAGACACCGCAAACGATGCCCATCGTACAAGCCACCAATCTGCACAAACGCTACCCGCGCCCGGATCGCAAGGGTGAATTCTTCAATGCCGTGGATGGCGTATCGCTGGAAATAGCCGAGGGTGAAATTTTCGGACTGCTTGGTCCAAATGGCGCCGGCAAAACCTCCACACTGGAAATGCTCGAAGGCTTGACCGACATCGACGCAGGCAGCGCCAGCATCGCCGGGCATGATGTGAGCCGCGCGCCTTACCAGGTGAAGCAACTGATCGGCGTGCAATTACAGGCCAACGATTATTTTGATCGCCTCTCGCTGTGTGAATTGCTCAGCTTGTTCTACGGCCTTTACGGCCGCCGCGACGATCCGCTGGCCCTGCTCGAGCGCGTCAATCTGGCCGACAAGGCCGCCGCCAGGCCCTCGCGGCTTTCCGGCGGGCAGAAGCAGCGTTTCTCGATCGCCTGCGCCTTGGTCAACACGCCCGTGGTGTTGTTTCTCGACGAACCCACCACCGGCCTCGATCCGCAGGCCAAGCGCCGCTTGTGGGCCCTGGTGCGGGAACTCAATCAAGGCGGCATGACCATCGTGCTCACCACGCACAACATGGAAGAAGCGGAATTTCTCTGTGACCGCCTCGCCATCATGGACCAAGGCCGCATCATCGCCGCAGGCACGCCGCAAGCCTTGATCGAACGCTACGCCCCCGAGCCGCCCGCGCGTCCTCTGCACGGCAATCTGGAAGATGTGTTTCTGCGCCTCACCGGCCACGATCTCAGGAAGTAAGCTCGCGTATGAATCAAACCCTGCTCATGACCCGCACCTTTGCGCGCATTTTTTCGCGCGATCGGCAAGCGCTGTTTTTTTCGTTGTTTTTTCCGCTGATTTTCATGTCGGTATTTGGCCTCGTGGGCCGCTCTGGCAACGCACCGCTCATGCTCGGCATCAGCGACACCGCGCATAACGCGCTCTCCGCCGAGTTCATTGCTGTGCTACAAGCCAATCCGCTTTTCACGCTGCAACAAGGCGAGGAAGCCAGCTTGCGCGAACACCTCGTGAGCGGCGATCTCAAACTGCTGCTGGTGATTCCCGCCGATTTTCACGACGCCAGCAGCAGCAGCGAATTGCGCGTGATCGCCGATACCGCGCAAGTGCGCGAACTCGGCCTGATCATGCCCGCGCTGCAACAGGCGCTGGTCGATGTGGAACGCAAACTGCGCGGCGTGGAGCCCTTGTTCACCTTGAAAGTGGAAGACATACAGGCTCGCGCGCAGAATTATCTGGCCTTTCTGGTGCCGGGCATGTTGGCGTTTGCGGTGATGCAGATCAGCATTGCCGGCAGCGGTTACAACATCGTGGAATATCGCCGCAAAGGTATTCTCAAGCGCTTGTTCGTAACGCCGCTCGAGCCCAGCAGTTTCATCGGCGGCCTGGTGCTGTCGCGCGCGCTGCTCTGCCTGATTCAACTCAGCGTGCTGCTGCTTTACGCGCTGCTGGTCTTGAAAGTGCCGCTCGCAGGCAGGCTCTGGGCCTTGTACCTGGTGGTTGCGCTCGGCACGGCAATGTTTTTGAGCCTTGGTTTTTGTCTTGGCAGCATTGCCAAAACCCAAGCCACGATCATGGCGCTGGGCAATTTGGTGACGTTTCCGCAGATGTTTCTTTCCGGCATTTTCTACCCCATCGACATCCTGCCGCATTTTGTGCAACCGCTGGCGCAGTTACTGCCGCTGAGTTTTCTCGCCAATGCGCTGCGCGGCATCATCGTCGATGGCGCCACGCTGCTTACGCTCTGGCCCAGTCTTCTGGGCCTTGGCGTGTGGAGCGCGATCTTCCTGCTGCTGTCGGTGCGGCTGTTCGTGTGGAAAGAAGTGGCGGCGTGAGGGCCTTTCGAGGAGAGCCCCCCATCAACGCCGCCGCCCACCTCGATCACGGTCGCGGCCGCCGCGGCGGTTTTTGCGTTTGTCGTTGCCTTCGCCGTCTTCGGCCTTGAACTTGGAGGCGCGGGTGAAGGCAGGCGGTTCGGCCAACAGTGCGGCGGGGGGGTATTCGCAGGGCAGTTTCATGCCGATCTTGGCTTCGATGCCGGGCAAGAGGAAGGAGTCGTCTTCGCAGGCGAAGCTGATCGAGGTGCCGGTGGCGCCGGCGCGGCCCGTGCGGCCAATGCGGTGCACGTAGTCTTCGGGTTCTTCGGGCAGCGTGAAGTTCACCACGTGGGTGATGTCGTCGATGTGCAGGCCGCGGCCAGCAACATCGGTGGCAACCAGCACTTGAATCGCAACGCCGCGGAATTCTTCCAGCGTTTTCAGACGGCGCGGCTGCGAAATTTCGCCGGATAACAGGCCCACGCTGATGTCGTTGCGCCAGAGGTGGTCCGCCAGGCGGCGCGCTTGATCGCGGCGGTTGGTGAACACGATCACGCGCTCGCCTTCGTCGCTCTGGATCAGATTGTAGAGCAGGCCATATTTTTGATCGGTTGTTACTAAATAAACCAATTGCCTGACGTTGTCGGTGGTCTGACGCGGCGAGGCCACTTCGACGCGAATCGGATCCAGCGCCCAGCGCTCGGCGAGCGTGAGAATGTCGTCGGTAAAGGTGGCGCTGAACAGCATGGTCTGGCGGCATTCCTTGCGTGGCGTTTGCGCGATGATTTGCCGCACTTGCGGAATGAAGCCCATATCGAGCATCCGGTCTGCTTCGTCGATCACCAACAGTTCCACCAAACCCAGCCACAACTGACGATTGCTGATGAAATCGAGCAGGCGGCCAGGGGTAGCCACCACGATGTCTACCACGTTGCGCTCGACCGCTTGCAGTTGTTTTTGATAATCAATGCCGCCCACCAGTGTGACGATGTTCAGCGTGCTGTATTTGGCCAGCGCCTCCGCGTCTTTGGCGATTTGCAATACCAACTCGCGCGTCGGCGCGATGATGAGCGCGCGCGGCTCGCCGAGATAACGCTCTTCGCTGAGCGGATGTTTCAAGAGATCACTGATGATCGTAGTGAGGAAGGCGGCCGTTTTGCCGGTGCCGGTTTGTGCCTTGCCGGTGATGTCGTGGCCGTGCAGCGTGATGCGCAGGCTTTGCGCTTGAATCGGCGTGCAGAACTCGAAACCGAGTTCGTCGGTGGCGCGGAGCAATTCGCCCGGCAGGTCGAAATCATGAAAGCGCACGTTGGTGCACAGCACCGCTGACGGCGCGCTGGTGGCTTCTTCCGCGGCTGGCGCCGCTACTGCTGTTTGTGTGTCTTCCATCTATACGGCCCTCAGCGGCGACATTGGTAAATGGCAAAGGTCTGTTCGCCATTGCTCACGTTGGAAGTGGGCACAATGGTGTCGCCACGGTTGGCGGCGCGATTGCGCGCCAGCGTGCGCAGTTCCTGCGCCACGGTGTTGGGATCGCGGTTAACGACCACTTTGTTCACGACCGCCACGCTGATCGCGCCAGCGGACGTGCAATTGACGACCTGCGAGGCGTCCATTACCGCCACGTTGTCGCCCGCGGGTGTGATTTTGACGAACGGCGTGCACGCGGCGAGCGCCAAGAGAAGCAGGCTTGCCAAGAGAATCCGGCTTGAAAGTATGATGCGCATATCGGGCTTCCGACGTTTTAGAATTTACGGTTTGTTTCAGACCCTCTCCCCATCCCCTCTCCCGCAAGCGGGCGAGGGGTATAAGCTCCCCGCTGCCACGAATGGGAAAGGAGGTGCAGAGAGGGCGCTAGTCATGGCATTGAGCGCGAACTGGGGCGGCGCCTTCCGGGGGGAGTTTGCCATCGCAGAAAATCAGCCCGCAATTCTTCCAGCGCGGCCTGCCAAGGTCAATCACGGCATTCAATCACGGCATACAGGGCATTGGGGGTTGCGCCGCAACTTGAGTTCACGAAATTGCAGGCGCAGGGCATCAAACAGCAGCAGCTTTCCCACCAAAGGCGTACCCATGCCGCTCAGCACTTTGAGGCATTCGAGCGCCTGCAAGGTGCCCAGTACGCCCACCAGCGGGGCCAGAACGCCATTTTGAGCGCAGCTTTGGTCGAGTTCGCTGGCGTCATCGTAAAGACAGCGGTAACACGGCGAGTCGGTACGGCGCGCGTCAAACACGCTCAATTGCCCTTCCATGCGGATGGCGGCGGCACAAATTAGCGGCACTTTGGCGGCAACCGCGGCGGCGTTGAGCGCGAAGCGGGTGGTGAAGTTGTCGCTGCAATCGAGCACGGCATCGACCCCCGCCACGCTTTCGCGCAGCGATTCGCCTGCGAGCCGTTCGGGCACGATTTCCAACTGTGTATGCGGGTTGATCTCGCGCAGCAGTTGTGCGGCGGATTCCGCCTTGTTGCAGCCGATGCGCGCGCTGGTGTGGGCGATCTGGCGCTGCAAGTTGCTCAATTCCACGGCGTCGGCGTCGGCCAGCACCAGCGTGCCGACGCCCGCGGCGGCAAGATAGAGCGCGGCAGGGCAGCCCAGGCCGCCGAGACCCACGATCAACACCCGCGCCTTGCGCAGCGCGTGCTGCCCTGCCACGTCGAACTGCGGCAGCAGCAGTTGGCGGCTGTAGCGCAACAG
>JAIRJU010000136.1 GCA_031260485.1 Pseudomonadales bacterium
GGCTCTGCCATCGTCTCGCAAGGCGGCGACGTCACGCTCACTGCGGGCAACAAGGCCACGATTGCCGCCTCGGACGTGGGCGCGGGCCAAAACCTGACGATCGCCGCCAAGGAGATCGAGTTGCAAGCACGCCAGGACACCACCACCAGCCAGGTGACGCAGTCCAGCCGCTCCAGCGGCTTCTCCGTGGGCCTGACGCTGGACCCGGTGGCGGCGTTCAAAAGCGCCAGCAGTGCCGCCACTGGCAACATGCCTAATACTGGCTCGACGTTGAACAAGCTCAGCCGCAAGGTGGAGGGCGATAACGCCGGGGTCGCGGCAGCCACCACGGCGGTAGTCTTCACCGCTGGTAGCCAAAAATCGAACAGCCAACAAAACGCCAGCACCAGCGACGCCCGTGTCAGCCAGTTGATGGCCGGTGGCGACCTGACGCTGCTGGCAACCGACGGCTCGATCAGCAGCCAGGGCGCGCAACTATCCGCCGAAGGCAACGCAACGCTGCTCGCCACAGAAAACATCATCCTGGACGTGGCGCACAACACCCAGACCAGCGACCAGAACAGCAAGGGTTCGGGCTGGAGTTATGCCAACAACACTTCCGGCCTGCCGGTCGGCGTCTTCAACCAAAAAGCCGATGGCGTTGGTGAAACCGACACTGTCACCGGCACGCAGCTCTCGGTGGGTGGCGACGTCACGATGGCAACGCTCAAGGGTGACATTGCTCTGACCGCAAGCGAAGTCGTAGCCGACGGTGACGTGAACATCCATGCCGCCGGGAACCTCACCATCCAAAGCGGGCAAGACACGGCGAGCGGCGTCAACCGCTCGAACAACAAAGCCATCGGTACGGTGGTCATCTCCGACACCGAACGCTTCGCCGGCTACCATGCAGAAAAGCACCGGGACGACAACGACCAGGTCATCCAGGTGGCCAGCACCGTCGCCAGCCTGGATGGCAACGTGAATTTGAGTGCAGGAAACGCCTATACACAAACCGCCAGTTCGGTCGTGGCCGCAAAAGATGTAGACATCACCGCCGCCACCATTGATCTCAAAACCGCCGACAACGCATTCTCCGCCTCGCAAAAGGACGACTCACTGAAAGTGGGTGCCTTCGCACGGGTCACCTCGCCCTTGATCAACCTGATCAACAACGTCGATGCCGCACGCAAGTCCGATGGGCGGGTACAGACGGCCCGAGGCATGGCGGCGGCAGCCGACGCGTACCAGGTGGGCAGCGCCATCGCCGGCATGGTAAGTGATTACGGTAGCGGCGAACTGTTTAAGGCAGAAGTCGGAACGGGCTTCGCCACGAGCGACAGCAGCTACAAAGGGCAGAGCCAGATATCGCAAGGCTCCAACGTGAGCGGCGGGGGCAACGTCACCCTGACCACCACAGAAGGAGATCTCCATATCACCCAGGGCAGTCTGAGCGCGGGCGACACCCTGAGCTTGAGTTCCGCCAAGGACCTGATCCTGGAAGCGGGGAAATCCACCGGCATGGAGAAAAGCGACGGCCACAACGCCGGCTTCGAAACCGGCGTGGGCGTCTCGGTCGGCGTGAAGACCGGCGTCTATGCGTACGTGCAGGCCAACGCAGGGAGCAACCACGCCAACACCAAGAGCGCTACCTACCAGAACACGCACCTGGGCGCAGAGACCATCAACCTCACCGCGCAAAACGACACCACGCTCAGGGGTGCGGTGGCACAAGCCGACACGATTAACGTGGACACCGGCGGCACCCTGACCATTGAATCGCTACAAGACAGCATCGAGAGCAAGAGCGAGAGCAGCGGCTTCGGCGTGAGGGTGCAGGTGGCGTATGGCTCAGCCTGGACCGCGAGCGGCAACATGAGCGAGTCGCAGGCCAAAGGGAGCTACCTGGGCGTGAATGAACAGTCCGGGCTCTTTGCCGGGGATGGCGGTTACCACGTCAATGCCGACACGGTGGATCTGGTCGGCGGTGCCATCACCAGCACCAATGCCGAGAAGAGCGATCTCACCGCCAACGAACTGAAGTACCGTAACCTTGAAAACAAGATGAAATACAGCGCCTCCAGCGCCAGTATCAGTGCTAGTGTTGGCGCCTCGACCACCCCTAGCTTCGGCGGCGGTCTGCCGATGCAGGAGTCGGGCGGCGATAGCTCCACCACTTACGCTACGCTAACCGAAGGCAACATCACCATCGGCGGCAAACAGACTACGGCAGAAGAGCTGGGCATCAACACCGACGCTGCTAACGCGCACAGGGGGATCGAAGAGCTGCCCGACCTCCAGAAAATACAGAGCGACCAGCAGGCTATTTCCGCGGCACTCGGCACGGTGCTATCGACCGTCCAGCAGGTGGCGGGCGATATAGCTACCTACTCCCAGAAGCAAGCTGCCGAAAAATACTTTAACGACCTGAGCCTCGAAGACAAGGTCCGGTTCAACGGCCTGAATGACGATCAGAAGCGCGCAGAACTCCTCGACAAGAGCCAGGACTACAAGGACGCGCAGGAATGGGGCATCGGTGGTAACTACAGCCGTGCCTTGCAGGTTGTGGCCACCGCGCTGGTCGGGGCCGTCGCCGGGCAAGGCGGCACCCAGATCGCCGCCAACGCCTTGGGGCCCTATGCAGCCAAACTCATCGGCGAGCAATTCGGTCATGGCAGTGAGCAGAACGAGGCGGTGCAGGTACTCGCCCACGCGCTACTAGGCGCGGCACTGGCCGAAGCGAACGGAGCCAATGCCGCAGGCGGTGCTTTGGCCGGTGCCGGGGGTGAATTGGCCGCGCAATACCTCGCCAAACAGCTCTATGGCACTGATGACCCGAGCCAGCTGTCGGACGACAAGAAGCAGACGATCCTGGCGCTTTCGCAGGCGGTGGGGGCACTGGCGGGTGGGCTGGTCGGCGGTGATCTCAATGAAGCAGCAGCAGGCGCAAATATCGCCAAGAATGCGGTGGAAAATAATAAACTTACTATTTCGCGAGCTGCAGCTCAGTACATTGAGAAACTAAGGGCCAGTTCGGCTGAAGCTGGAAAAATATTGGATGCTATGGAAGCCCATCCAGTTATCGACTTCCGCTTCGATGTTGGGACTGTTCGAGAAAGTGCTGGGGGTGGAGAGACGCGGCCTCAGGTGCTAAAGGGTTCGTTCTTGGACTGGCTAGTTGGAAACCCCCCAAAAGAAACTGTGTTTATGACTGTTGATCCAAAATCGACAGTTCAATTCACAGATATTTTCGGAAATTCATTCAAACCATCCACGGAAAGGATTTTCGCTCACGAGATGGGGCATGGGTATACTTACCTGTTAGACGGTAATGTTGGTATGAGAATCAACTATCATGATGCGATTACATATGAAAATATGATTTACCGCCAACTAGATCCAAATGCTCCAATTCGAGCAGTTAGCGATCATGGTGATGGGCGAGGGTTTTTAAAAATAAAATGAAAAATAAACGGTGGGCTTTGGTCAATAGGCCGGTAATGTGGGCATTGCTGCTGATATTACTTGATCTGGTGTGGTTGCTTGGCCTGTACTCAAAGGCTTGGTTTAGTCTGGCTGTATATGTACCGGATAATGATTCCTGCTGGGAAATTTATGGCACCTGCTGGAAAATTCATCTTTCGGCGCTGCATCTGTGGAATTCCATGCATTTACCAGTCAGGCGGTTGATTGAACCGATTCTCATCCCTGTCATAACAACTTCTGATCCATCGTATCCAGGTGATTGGGCATATTATCTTTATCTAGCCCTATGCCTTCTGCAGTCCATGGTCATCGGGTATGTATTAGGTCTGTTGATTCGCTCGATTTTGCGATGGAAAAACATGCGGCGCTGCACGGAAAAACGAAGGGATCAATACTAACTCAGGAGGAAGCGGTGGAATCAAAGTATTGGCTCATCAGTGCGCTGATCACATACCCTGAAGCGAAGCATCACCGGTTGTCAAAAAGGATCATCGTGAATATGCGCAGAATACTTCCCCCCGCACTCGGTATCGTCATGGCGATGCTGGTTTCTGCTTGTCAGACAACAAACGGGAACAAAGTTGCAACACCAGAAGAGCGAGTACAAATTGCGGAGGTGTTCCACGGGAAAGCAGCTGAGACAGAATCCCAATGCCGGGATTCCAAAGCTCACCTAAACCCACCGGGCTTTGGACTGGACTCCCTCGGTGGTGTGCATTACTTGCTCGAAGTCGACATGTCATCTGCAATTATCCGACGACTGGAAGGCATTGTCGACGATCTGCGCGGCTTGGTGCGCGACAACAGCCAGTTACTCAAAGAGAATGTGCGCACAACCATCACCCGCGACGGTGACACCGTAGTGCTACGTTTCAGCAGTGCAGCCCAGCGCACCACTGCTCGTGCCGAGATTCAGTCCTTCACTGGCGAATTGCA
>JAIRJU010000126.1 GCA_031260485.1 Pseudomonadales bacterium
TGCAAGACTGTTCTGGTAAGCCTCCCGCGCCGCGGCGTAATCCTGGGCGGCATAAGCCGCATCGCCTTGACGCGCCAGCGCCAGCGCCGCGTTGAACGGATTCTGCGCCCAGCGCGCGGCGCCTTGTTGTTCCAATTGGTCTTGCAGCGTCAGCAGCGCTTGCAGCGCGTTTTGCGCGTCGTCGCGCAGGCGCAGACGCTGAGCATCCTCGAACGGGGTTTGAGCGGCGGGCGTGTTGGTTGCCGCAACCTGGGCCGCGGCAGGCTCGGGCGGGCTGACATAAGGGCTGACATAACGGGGCAGAATGAAGATGACGCCACCCACCAGCACCAGCAGCAAAATGAAAATACCCCACAGCAGTGTGTTGGCGTTGCGCTGAGCGCGCCGCAGCGCCGCGTGGTCGGTCATGCCGAGTGCGGGGGCGGGAGAACTGGTGCTGGAGGCGGCGGTTTTGCCAGGGTTTACTTCGGTCATGGGCGTAGAGTTGACTTGTGCGGGCGCGGCACAGCTAACGCAGCCGCAAGGGCCGGGTTGACGTGCGCCAAAGAGTGCACTTCTCCCTGGCAAAGCGCAAATTATATCTGCGGCGTGCAGAGGCTGGGTGTAGGCGCAGAATGGGTGAAAACGTTAAGCCTGGACTTCACCAAAGGCGGCGTTTACGCTGCGGGCGGCTCAGCGCCCACAGGCGCGGTGCTTGTCTTTGCTGTCGAGTTTCTGCTGTCGAGGTTCTAAGGAAACATGAAAAATTCCGATTGGTTGATGGCCATGCAGTCCAACAAATCCATGGACCGTTTCATCAACATCGTGCTGCTGTTGCTCGTCACGCTGGTCATTCAAACCGTCTATGCCGTGTATGTGCGCCCCAGCGCCGCGGCCTGGCTGGTGGAGCAACAGATCTTGGTCAATGCCGACCCTACCTATAGCCCGCCGCGCTCCGTACTCGTAATCATTTCCGAACCGGAACCGCAGGCGTCCATTACCGTTTCCGTGTGGGCGCTGCTCCTGGGCGCCTTGCGCGCCGCGGGCATCAAGCGCACGCGCAATCTGCTCGAAGGCGATTTGCTGCAACTGCAACCCGGCTCCTGCATCCTGCCCGACGACACGCGCGACCACCTGCGCCGTTTCGAGCAGTTGCCCAAGGTTATGCGCGAATCCATGGTGCCGCGCGTGCTGCAATCCGCGCTCAAGCGCTTCGGCGCCACTCGCAACATTCAAGACGCCGCCACCACCGTGCATCACATCTGCGAAATCGAATCCACGCGGCTCGAATCCGAACTGTCGATGATTCGCTTCGCCGTGTGGTCGATTCCCGCCATTGGTTTCGTGGGCACGGTGCGCGGCTTGGGCAAGGCGCTCGAAAGCGCGCAGTTCGTGCTGAACAGCACCAACCCCGGCGCGTTGACCTCGGGCCTGGGCTTGTCATTCAACTCCACCTTCACCGCGCTGACGCTCTGCATCCTGGTGATGTACGTCTACAACGAATTGCAACTCGCGCACGATCGCCTGGTGCTGGATACCGAGCAATATGCCGAAGACGAACTCATCAGCCGTCTGCGCACCGACGTGGAACAGGCATCGGCCATGGCGGTTCGTTGATGACCCTCCCCGCAAGCAGGGAGGGTTAGGCTCGGGGCGAGAAGAAATATACCGATCAGTTATTTGCCAACAGACTCAGGCAAACCCGTATATTTACGATATTCGTTCCACAATTTTTCGCGCAATGGCGCATCAGGTTCACGCATGGCAGCCTCGCGCAACTGGCGTGCCACCACATCATCGTTGGTGGCGGTGGGAATGTCAGGCGGCGGCGCGAACGTGGGGCCGCCTGCGATGTTGTCGTAGTCGCCTTGGCGCGTCGCCGGGCCGGGCATGTAACCGCTGCCCGAATTGCTACCACCGCCATTGACCGCGAGCGCCGAGCCCGCACCCGGCAAGCGGAGATCAAGGCCGCTGGCGCCGCCAAAGCCGCTACTGGCTAGCTCATCACCGCCGGCTCCAGCGCCAGCGGCTCCCCCGGCGCCCTCTTCATCCTGGCCATCTCCATTGCTGCCGCCGTTGCCGCCACCCGCGGCACTTTGCCCTTTTTCACGCTCGGCGACGATGACGCCATCGAGCGCGCCATAACTTTGTTGCAGACGCGCATCGAGCGCGGCGCGGCGCTCGGCCAAGCTCGTGCCGCCGCCGGGTTGGCCAAGGCCCGCGAAAGGATCGTCGCTGGAGCCGTAGGCGATGTCGCCGCCGTTGCCATTTCCGTTGCCACCGCCATTTTGAGTGCCCAAGACGCCGCCCTGAACACCACCGCCGCTGGCGCCGCCTCCATTCATGCCAGCCATGCCAGCATTATTGTTATTTGCACCGTTATTGGCACCGCTATTTGCACCGCCGCTAGTGGAGCCGCCGTTGTTTGCGGCAGCGCTCATGGCACCGCTCGATCCCGGACTGCCGTCGGCATTGCCCGCCACAGTCGCGCCGTTATTGCCCGCAGTGCCACCTTGGTTGGCGTCATTCGCGCCGCTCGCCGCCGCCGCGCCGGAAGCGGCGGCAGTGGATGATGCAGCGCCGTCACCGCTGGCATTGGCGCTGGCGGATGCCGAAGACGCGGATGACGCAGAAGATGACGCAGAAGAAGAGGAGGAGGACGCGCTCGGCGCCGAAGGCGTACTCTGCGCAGGCGTTGGCGTGCTGCTGGAAGAAGACGGCATACTGCTGGGCGGAGTAGGAGGGCGCGACGTGGCCGACGACTGGCAACCCGCCAATAGAGCGCTGCTTATCGCTATGACAAGCAGCGAGTATTTCAAGGTGCACGTATGAGGCTGCATGGTGCGAAGCTCCTCCTGAGGAATGCGGAAAATTGGGCTTGCCAGTGCCTTGAGCAAGCGGGCCGGTTATCCTCTGACTTCAACGGCGCGAGGTCAACAGGCGCCAAAATAATGGCTTTTCCGCGAGCGGGCGTGGCGCGAGGAGGGGCTGCAAGGGGGCGCTGCCTCGGCCGTTGTACGCTTGCTGCATTGCCTTTTTCTGTCCAGCTTTGCGGGAAATTTGACTTCAGTAGTTAACAGTGCCTATGCAAGCTGGTTTCCAACATACGGGGAAGGCAAAGCAAACCATAAGCCCCCGGGATCACAGTCTCCGGCACCAGCAGCAAGCCATTCGTTTATTACTGCATTCGCAATGTTCTCGTTTGATTCGCCATATTGTGGCTGCAATAGCCAATCATATTTTGTGCCACCACCGCCAACTACCGGCTTAGCGCCATGTTCTAGCAAAGCAAGAACACACATACGAACAAACTCAGAGAGATCACTGCTACTAAAGCAAAATCCCTGTCGACCCGCTGGAACAATTTGCCATAATCCTACTGCGTCAACAGGCAACTCGCCAGAAACCGTCTCGATGTATTCCATCGCAGTTTGACCAAAGCAATCCTTAGTTTGAAGATTCAGGCTCATTGCTGATGCACCTTAAACCCAGGCGGTAATCCCGGATTGTTACTCTTAACTATGTCAATCGTTATGCCACTATTGCCACTCGCTCGAACACCAAAGATGGTACCGTCAGCCCTTTGGTACCAAGTTCCTGCATACCCCGATGGCGATGCAATCGGGGTAGCGTCGTTCAGCAATTGAGCTTGCAGTTGACTAAACTCATTTGGCGTTACCGTTCTAATTCTTGGCCCCGCCCCTCCGATAACATTACCTATCGGCTGTCCATTCGGAAGCAGGATGTCACTCATGGTTGCACTACCCACTCCCTCCTTTGTGACATCTAAGGCATGACCCGTATCACCAACCCCATCGGCGATTTTCCCAGCATCTGCCGCCTCATCCACCCCCTTGGCCACATCGACGAGTTTATCAGCCCCCTGCACCGCCTTACCCACAACTCCAGCAACCTTCACCACCTCCGCAATCGGCACCACCGCCGACAACAACGCCCCCACCTTCTGCGCCGTGTTCTCCAACTCAAACAAATCATCAACCTGCCACTTCTCGCGTAACAGTTCAGCTTGCGCTGCCAGTTTATTAGCCTGCGCAACATCACCGTCGTTGTAAGCCGCCAAGGCGTCCGCCTCAATCGCATCCACTACGCCCATGAAGCCCGAGCCGTATTTGAGCGTCGTGACCACGAAATTGAGTAAATCCCCGGGCAGATTGCCGAGCCCCTTGAGCAGGCCGAGGTCCAGATTGGCCACGCCGTTCGCGCTCGCGTCGGCTATCTGAGTGATGGCGTCGGCGGTGTTGACAGCGGCGTTGGTGACTTTTTCGCCGAGTGAGCTTGGGTCTTTGATAAGGTCGATGACAGTTTGCACCGCGGCACTGCTCAATTCCGCCGCTGTTTCAATCACCGCATCTACTGCGGCGCCGATCATTTGCGTAGCAGCATCCAAGACGTTGGAGGCAGCATCAGTGACTTTTTCTCCAAACGAGCGCGCGTCGTTGGCGTCGTCGATGAGCGCTTGCAAAGCATCGTTGGGCTCAGCCTTATGCCCGGTAATGACGATTTCCTCTATAGCCGAGGGCGCGTCCTCATCATCGTTTTGCGCGAGTGTTGCATCGTCTTTAGCGGGAGGATCGACGGCGGGAGGAGGCTCATCTTCGACTTGGGCGACATCCTGCGGCGCTTGAGTAGCATTCGTTTCGCTGATACTTCCGCCACCCCAGCCAAGATCAATAATCGAGTATTCAGGCTCACCCGCTAGGTTTATTGGAATTCCGTGCTCGTAAACATCAATCAAGTTTGGATTCACGGGGCCGTCTTTTTTGACCACCGCCGTGTCGTTCTCGGTGTCGTTCGCTAGTGTAATGGTGGCGGTGCCATTGAGGTTGTCAGTACGGATTATGTTATTTTCTGTAATTTTTATTCCATTACCTGTGTAATAAGCGGTCTCATCCTGGTAAGCGATGTCATCGTTATCAAGCGTGATCTCCCAGCCTAGCGTTTTGCCGGTGCTCTGAGAGCCATAAATGTCGATCACGTCCACGCCCGCGGGTATTGTCGGTTTGGTTTGGGCGCCGCTCGCGCCGCCGCTATCGCCATTGAGATCAAGCGCCGATGAACCAAAGTCATACTGTATGGAAACCGGAACATTAGGCTCAATGCGATGCCCGACGATAGTGATTTCCTCTATCGCGGCGGTGGCGTCCTCATCGGTTTTGGCTAGCGCTTCTTCATCGTCATCAGAGTCTGCGGCAGAGGCAGGCTCATCATTGGCACTACTGAAATAATCTGCCAGCCCCTGAGCAAACTCGTCTTCAGCCCATTCCCACAGTGTCGTTTCAGAATAACCGTCAGTTCTATAATTCGTGAGGAGGTAGCCTCCTGGCACATACTCAATCGAGCTTCCGTAAATGTGGATTTCTTCTATAGCTTGGGGCGTACTCACATTGGTTGGGGAAATTTCAGCGGAATCGATGGCGGCGACAGGCTCCGGCGCTTGTGATGAACCGGTTTCATCTGCGTTCCAAATCCCCTTGGTCTCGCCAAAATCAACCGCCGTGAATACTCCAGGCACCACGGTGATGAGGCCGGACACATTGGGCGCCACGCCGCGCTCGTAACCGTCCACAGGGGAGGACATTTTCTGCTCTAGCTGCTCAGCGGCTTCAAAGGTTTGATTTTTGAGTGCCACTTCGAACGAGTCCAATGTTTGCGCAGGCGTTGAGGTGACATTTTTTGAGGTGACATTTATT
>JAIRJU010000196.1 GCA_031260485.1 Pseudomonadales bacterium
CAGCATCGCACCGCACACCCTGGAAGAAACCTATGAAGTGCTCGACGCCATCGAGCGCGGCGACTTTACGCATCTGCGCGAAGAGTTGGGCGATCTTTTGTTTCAAGTGGTGTTCTACGCGCGCCTGGGCGAGGAAGCGGGCACCTTTGATTTCGAGGCGATCGCACGCGGCATCGGCACCAAGCTGCTGCGGCGTCACCCGCATGTGTTTCCCAGCGCCACGCTGGAAAGTTTTGGCGCTACACCAACGCTCGATGCCGCGGGCGTGAATCAACAATGGGAAGCGATCAAAGCGGATGAGCGCGAGACACAGCAGCGCGCGGCAATGCAGCGCGATGCGAGCCTGCTCGCCGATGTGCCACTGACGCTCACCGCGCTCTTGCGCGCGGCGAAGTTGCAAAAGCGTGCGAGCCGTCATGGTTTGGATTGGCCGAATGCGCACGAGGTCATGGCCAAGCTCGAAGAAGAAGTGGCGGAACTCAAGAGCGCGCTCGCCGAGGGTGCGCGTGACTCCATCACTGAGGAATTCGGCGATCTGCTGTTCACCGTGGTGAATCTCGGGCGCCATCTCGGGCTTGAAGCGGAAAGCGTGTTGCGCGCGGCCAACCGCAAGTTCGAGCGGCGCGTGCGCGCAGTGGAAGCCTTGTGCGCGGCGGATGCACGCACGCTGCAAGCGTGCAGCGCGGCGGAACTCGAGGCGTATTGGCAGCGGGTGAAACACGCGGAAAAGCCCTGAAATATCGCCATGTCAGCGCCTTGAGAGGGCTAGTACAAACGTGTAAGGTGCGGCGCAGTAAGCATCAGCATCAGCATCAGCATCAGCATCAACAACAGCGACAACAGCAGTACCAACAACAGCAGCATCAACTACAGCAGCATCAACTACAGCAACAGCGGCAACAACAACAAGAGGCTCGGCGGTAACGCCAGCGCAGGATTCGGAGACCAAGAGATGAGAATCATTTTGCTAGGGGCGCCAGGCGCGGGGAAGGGAACGCAGGCCGAGTTTCTCAAGGCGCTTTACGGCATTCCGCAGATTTCCACTGGCGACATGTTGCGCGCCGCCGTTAAAGCAGGCACGGCCTTGGGCCAGCAAGTGCAGTCGGTGATGGCAAGCGGCGCACTGGTGACTGACGACATCATCCTCGCGCTGATCAAGGATCGTATTCAACAAAGCGATTGCCGCGATGGTTTTCTGTTCGATGGTTTTCCGCGCACCATCGTGCAAGCGCAAGCCTTGATCGACGCCGGCATCGCCATCGACGTGGTGCTCGAGATCGACGTGCCCGACGATGAAATCGTGCGCCGTCTCAGTGGCCGCCGCGTGCATCCTGAATCGGGCCGCATCTATCACATCGACAATAAACCCCCTAAAAACCCGGGTAAAGACGATGTTACGGGCGAAGCGCTGATGCAACGCGACGACGACAAGGAAGCCACCGTGCGCAAACGTCTACAGGTCTATCACGCGCACACCAAACCACTGGTGGACTTCTACAAAGACTATTCCAATAGAGTGCCTGCGCTGCGCTTCATCAGCATGAGCGGCATCGGCGACATCGACGTCATCACGCGCGAGTTGCGCGCGTTGCTCGCGCATGAGTGAGCGTGCATGAGTGAGTGCGTGCGCGTGCGCACCACCGCGCTCGCTCGCGGCACTTGCAATTTTTGAATCTCTGCGCGCCTTGTATTGAACACGTTGAAACGAGTGTGATAAGGTGCGCGCCAATTGCATTGACGATCTCGTGCAGCTTGAGTTTCGATGTTTAGCTTGATGTGATGTTTGATGTTGAGCTTGATGTTGATGCACTGCTTCATCACACACTGAGTGAAGATGAAAATGAGAGAGACTGAGAGACGGCGCAGCAACAAGATCGAAAGATCGAAAGATTGAAGGACCAAGACAACGAAAGAAGCAAGAAGGTCAAGAACCGCGGCAAGCACAACGCAACATACTTTCCGCGCAAGACCATTCACTGTGAGGCAGTACCGTAATGGCGCCCGTGTGGCAGCAGACGGAATCAAGGACTCGCAACCGACTAGTAGCAACGACCTCGGATACATAGTGAAAGCGATGGCAACTACGACAGCAGCGACAGCATCGACCACAACCGGAATTGGACCTGGCCGCCGCGCAATGCCAGAAGTCAAACACGCCAGAGCCTCTTTGGCGCAGGCGCAGCGCCGCGCGACTCGCTTGGAAAAGCAGGTTCGCTATGCGGCTGAAGCGCTGCTGCAAACTTCGGAGGCGGCTCTGCTCAAGCAACAGCGGGCGGCGCTCAAAGAGGTGACAGCCGAACTGCGCACCGCCAGAAAAACCGAAGCCGTCGCCAGCAAAGCGCTGGTTGCCGCCATTTCCAACGAAACCGCGGCAGCCACTATCGAATTGCAGGATCGCGCCGTTGCCGTCTATAAGGAAACCTTACACAAACGGCGAGAGCAGGCCCTGAAAAAGGCGCAAGCGCGTTTTCTGGCCGCCTGGCACAAGAGGCGTCAAAAATCAGATGCAAAAAAACTGGCCCGCAAGATAAAACAAGAAGCCGCCAAAGCGGCGCGGGCCAGAAGAAAAGCGAATGCCAAGGCCAAGGCCACCGCCGAACAAGCGGTTGCCTTGTCCAAAGCTAAAGCCAGGAAGGTCGCGGTCAAATCCAAGGCGCGAGTCAAAAAGCTCGTTACCAGGGCCAAGATCAAGGCACGAATGGCAGTTAAAAAAGCAGCAACCAAGGCCAAACTGGCCGCTCGCAGAGCGTCAGGAAGGCACTAAAAATGCACGCAGCAAAGCCCAAATAAAGCCGGAGGAAACAACGACCATGAAGAAAGCAGCCAAAGCAGCAAAACCCGCAGCCGCCAAGAAAGCCGCCAAGAAGGCTCCCGCCAAAAAAGCTATTGCCAAAAAAGCTGTAGCCAAAAAAGCCGTAGCCAAGAAGGCGCCAGCCAAAAAAGCCGTCGCTAAGAAGGCACCTGCCAAGAAGGCAGCCGCCAAAAAAGCGCCGGCTTCCAAGGTAGCCAAGGCCAAGAAAGCCCCCGCCAAGAAAGCGGCAGCCAAGAAAAAGGTCGCCGCCATGGCAGCCGGGGCAGCGCCGAAGAAGGTAGCGAAGAAGGCTCCCGCCAAGAAAAAGGCGGCAGCCAAAAAAGCGCCCGCGGCCAAGAAAGCGCCCGCCAAGAAAGCCGCAGCCAAAAAGGTGCCAAAGAAAGCGGTAGCCAAAAAAGCGGTAGCGAAGGCTAAGAAAGCCGCTCCAAAAAAAAAGGTGGCGGCTAAAAGATAGTAAAGATAAAAAGATGGATAGTAGCCGATCCTTGCCGTTCGATAAAACTGTTGAATTAGTGGTGCGGGAACAGCGCCGTCTGTCCCGCCGCTGATCGGCTTATAGAATCCCTCGAAGTGACGCTTCGAGGGATTTTTTCTTGGGCCCCTGCAAGCCTTCACGCCACCGCCGCATGACCACCATCGCATGACCACCATCCTCGCTCTCGATACCTCCACTGATGCTTGCTCCTGCGCCGTCTTGATCAACGGTGAACTGCACGAGCGCTTCGCGGTGCTGCCACGCCAACATGCCAAAGAATTGTTGCCGATGGTGCGCGCCTTGCTGCAAGAGCTTGATCTGGGTTTGGCTGCGCTCGATGCCATTGCCTTTGGCCGCGGGCCGGGTTCGTTCACGGGTTTGCGCATTGCCGCTGGCGTCACGCAAGGGCTGGCCTATGGCGCCAATCTGCCGGTGATTCCCGTCTCAACGCTCGCCGCGCTGGCCTTGCAGGCACGCGAGGTTGCCGCGGGCCGTGCCGTGCTCAGTTTGATCGACGCGCGCATTGATGAAGTGTATTGGGCGCTGTTCAAGGCCGCCGCGGTGCCCGGCCCTTATCCTCACCTTCCCTCGCGCGCAGAGGAAGACGTGTTGCCGCAACTGATCGGTCTTGAACAGCTCAGCGCGCCCGAGGCCATCACGATCGACGCCACGCTCACCGGCTCCTTGTTAGCCGTGGGCAGTGGCTTGGCCTTGTCTGCGCGTTTTCCGGCCCTGCTCAGTGCGCGGCTTGCCACGCGCTTGCCTGATGAACATCCACGCGCTGGCGCCATCGCGCGCATCGCCAGCGTACTCCATGGCCGCGGTGTGCGCGTGGCGGCGCAAGACGTGGAGCCTCTTTATATGCGCGATCAAGTAGCAAAGGTGCCTTTATGAGTTTCGATATTGTCCGTGCCACGGTGCTGGCCCTGATTCAAGGGCTTACCGAATTTCTGCCGGTTTCCAGTTCCGCGCATCTGATTTTGCCGTCGGTGCTGTTCGGCTGGCCTGATCAAGGCTTGAGTTTCGATACCGCTGTGCATCTCGGTACCTTGTGCGCCGTGGTGCTGTATTTCCGCGCGCATCTTTGGCAGCTCGCCACGGGTTCGCTGCAAGCGCTCCATACCAAACGCATGACGGATGAGGCGCAACAGGTGTTGCTGCTGGCTCTCGCCACGCTGCCGGTGGTGCTGCTTGGGCTCTTGCTCAAAGACTACGTGGAAAGCACCTTTCGCAGCGTCAAGGTGATCGCCACTACCACGATCGTGTTCGGCTTGCTGCTGTGGCTGGCGGATCGCCGCGCGCAGAGTGCGCGCCTTGGCATGTTGAATCTGAGTTGGAAAATCGCGCTGGTGATTGGTTGCGCGCAGGTGCTGGCGCTCTTGCCGGGGGTATCGCGCTCGGGTGTCACCATGACGGTGGCGCTGTTCTGCGGGCTCAATCGCATCGATGCCGCGCGCTTTTCGTTTCTGTTGTCGATTCCTGTGATCGCGGCGGCGGGAGCGCTGACGGTGCTGGAACTCTTGGGCGCTTCCGGCGTCAACTGGCTTGAACTCGGCTATGGCGCTCTGGTGTCGGCGCTGTGCGCTTACGGTTGCATTCATTTCTTTTTGCGCCTCATCGGCAGCATGGGTTTTTTGCCTTTCGTCATCTATCGCCTGTTGCTGGGCGTGGCGCTATGGCTCTGGCTAGTGTGATGTGCCATGAGCGGTATTTTTGACTGAGGAATCGCTATGAGCACCCTGAACATCGACGCCATCGAGCACGCCTGCCAGCGCTTGATCAACCGCTTTGCCGTGTATAACGATCTGGGCGAATTCGACAAACTCGCCGCGCTCTTCAGCACGGACGGCGCCTTTGCCCGGCCCACCGCGCCAGAGGATTTCATCGTGGGCCGCGACAACATTCTTCACTCCTTCACTAGCCGCCCCGCAGGCAAGCTCACGCGCCATCTCATCACCAACACGGTGATCGAGGTGCAAGATGCCGATCACGCCAGCGCCATCTCCTATGTGACACAGTTCAGCGCCACGCCTGGCAATCCCGCCAAATTCGGCCTCAAGGCCAATTCCACGCAGTTGGTGGGCGAGTACTACGACAACTTCGTGCGCACGCCGGAAGGCTGGCGCATCGCCAAGCGCAGTGGCCGCGTTGCGCTGATGCTGGAGTGAAACAAAACGCACCGCGAAGCCCAAACTGTGACGTAGGTCATAGATTTCAAGCGCGGACCCGCTTATGGTGCGCGCCAACGATTTCCTCACTATTTTCCTCATTATTGTGTTTAGGAGCCATTGCATGAAAGTTCTACCTTTTATTACCGGGGCGATCCTGTCCCTGCTCATCGTGTCCTGTGTTAGCCCGCCTCCGGCGGTCGAGTTTGGCGACGACAGCAGCGACTGGGCCCATAACGGCGAATGCGACGATCCGCGTTTCAGCGGCCCTGGCAGCGCGGAGGTGCTGGTGCAGCAAGATGCCTACCACGATGCCAGCGATTGCCGTGATCTGTATCAGAAAGGCCGGATTCAATTGGCGGCGAGCGCAGGGAACGCGAGCAGCGCCAGGGCAAGGCGGCGCAACGAGGACATCGACTTCGGCGATGACGCCAGCGACTGGGCCCATGACGGCGAATGCGACGACCCGCGTTTCAGTGGCCCTGGCGTTGCCAGCAAGACGGTGTGGGCGGATCGCTTCCACGATGCCAGCGACTGCCGCGCGCTGTATCAACGTGGCGCCATTGAACTGGAAGATTACGCAAGCGCCACCCGCGCTGGCGATGGCCGCACGGGCACCTTGGCGCGCATCATCATCGATGGCATCGACTTCGGTGACGACAGCAGCAGCTACGCACTCAATGACCAATGCGATGATCCGCGTTTCAGCGGCGAAGGCAGTGCCGAGGTGCTGGCCGAGCCGGATCGTTTTCGTGATGCCAGCGATTGCAGCGCGCTCTATCAGAGCGGCCAGGTGCAACTGATGGAAGATACGCACGGCGCGGCGCGGCTGCTACAGAGTGGCCAGATACAGCGCGGCCAACTGGCCGACAGCTTCTATCCTGATCGTTATAGCTACCAGGGCAACGCGGGCGCCACGATTGTGATCAATCTGCAAGCCAGCGATTTCGATACGTACCTTACGCTGGTAACGCCCAGCGGCGAGCGCCTGAGCAACGACGACTACGGCGATGATTCAGGGCACTCGCAGTTGCGGCGGACCTTGGATGAAACCGGCGAGTACCAAGTGGAAGTGGCCGGTTATTCCACCGAAGAAAGCGGTGCGTATACGCTCAAGCTCAGCCGGGCCACCATCGTCTCCGACAAGAGCTACGACGGCGCACTCGATAGCAGCGACGCCACCTCGGATAAAGGCGAATATGTCGATACCTACACCTTTACCGGCAAGAGCGGCCAGTTCGTGACGCTTGAACTGGGCTCCGACGACTTTGATACGTTTCTGGTGCTCAGAGCGCCCGATGGCGCAGTGGAATCCAATGACGACACCGCGTGCTCCTACGACACGAACTGCCAGTCAGATTACTACCAAAACAGCCTGATTGAGCGGGAGCTAACGCTATCCGGCACCTATACCGTGCGCGTTACGTCCTACTCGGCGGGGGAAACTGGCGCCTATCACTTGCGCATTGCGCTCAGTGAAGCGAGCGATTGATTCTTGCTTCTCTCAACGCCTCCCTCAACCCTTGCCGCCGGAGCCTTGCATGAAAATTTTGTCTGTAGTTGTTAATCCGATAGTTGTTGGCACGGCGCTGTTGTCGCTGCTGCTCGTGTCGTGCGCGACAACCTCCACGCCCGTCATCGAGTTCGGCGACGACAGCAGCGAGTGGGCTCATGACGGTGAATGCGACGATCCGCGTTTCAGCGGGCCCGGCAGCGCGTCCTCGCTAAGCGAGAACGCCTACCACGATGCCAGCGATTGCCGCGATCTCTATCAGCGAGGCCGCATTCAACTGGCGGCTGGCAGAGCCGCGCGGCGCACGCAAGAAGCGGTCTATATCGACGGCATGGACTTTGGCGACGACTCCAGCAATTGGGCCTACAACGGGGAATGCGACGATCCGCGCTTCAGCGGCCCTGGCGCCGCCCGCAAGCTGGCGCAGGTGGATCGTTTTCACGATGCCACCGATTGCAGCAACCTCTACCAAAGTGGCCGCATCCAATTGGCGCCTGGCGAAGTGGGCACACGGGAGGAGGGCGCGCAGACCCGCCTGCGCATCGACGGCATTGATTTCGGCGATGACAGCAGCAGTTACGCGTTTGACGACCAATGCGACGACTCGCGTTTCAGCGGCGATGGCAGCGCCGGCGCTCAGTCCGCGCGGCATCGTTTTCGTGATGCCACCGATTGCAGCACGCTCTACCGGCGTGGCCTGCTGCGCTTGAGGCAAGATCCGGCCACCATAACACTGCTGCCGCTACCAAGTGGCGCCACGCAGCGTGGCCGCTTGCCGGGCGGCGGCTATGTCGATTATTACCGCTACCAAGGCAACGCTGGCGCCATAGTGATGCTCGATCTGAATTCCTCCGCGTTCGATACCTACCTCACGCTGGCAAGCCCCAGCGGCGAACGCTGGAGCAATGATGACTTCGACGATGATGTAGACCACTCGCGCCTGATGTTACGCCTGAGCGAAACCGGAGAATACCAAGTGGAAGTGGCCGGTTATTCCACCACGGACAGCGGCGCGTATACGCTCACGCTCACCAGCGCCTCGCTCATCGCGGACGACGTGCACGAAGGCTCGCTGCAACGTGGCGACGAGGTCATGGATAAAGGCGAATATGTCGATACCTGGAGCTTCACCGCCAAGCGCGGCGAGTTGGTCAGCATCAGCGTGAGTTCCGATGATTTCGATACGTTTCTGATTCTCAAAGCCCCGGATGGCAAAATAGAAACCAACGACGACGCCGGTGACAATTGCGCCCTCTGCGATGCACAGTTCGCTGCCGCCCGCTACAACAGCCTCATCGAGCGCGAATTGTCCGTGGCGGGTACCTACACCGTGCGCGTCAGCTCCTACGCGGCGGGCCAGAGTGGCGACTATCGTTTGCGCATCTTGCGCAGTGAAAGCCTCACGAACCATTGATTTATCGTTCCAAAAGTCCCTCTCCCCAATCCCTCCCTCTCCCCAACCCCTCTCCCGCAAGCGGGCGAGGGGCTTACGTTCTTCTCTCCCAAACACGAGTGGGCGCTCCCCTCGCCCGCTTGCGGGAGAGGGGTTGGGGAGAGGGAAGCACACAACATTTAGCCCAAACTGTGATCCAGGTAACAGATTTTGACTACTGCCTAGCCTATCGTGCGCCACATTGATTTTTTGGTACTGCACCAGGAGCAATGGTATGAAAGTGCGTGCTTTTATCATGGGAGCTATTCTGTCCTGCCTCATCGTGCCCTGGGCACACGCGGCCCCGGCGATCGAATTTGGCGATGACAGTAGCCGGTGGGCCAATGACGGCGAATGCGACGACCCGCGTTTCAGCGGCCCCGGCGCCGCCAGCAAGATGCTCGAGGCGGACCGTTTCCACGATGCCAGCGACTGCGGCAGGCTGTATCAGCGTGGCGAGATTCAACTGAACTCTGGCGAAAGCGTTGATGAGAGAGCCACCCGCAGCAGCACCTTGACGCGCATCGTTATCGACGGCATCGACTTCGGCGATGACAGCGGCGACTACTCACTTGACGACGAATGCGACGATCCGCGTTTCAGCGGCCCCGGCAGCGCTGAGCTACTGATCGAGCCAGATCGTTTTCGTGATGCCAGCGATTGCAGCGCGCTCTATCAGCGCGGCCAGGTGCAACGCGTGGCGGACACGCATGGCGCCGTGCGCGTGGTACAAAATGGCCAGGCGCAGCGCGGCCAGTTGACCGACAGCATCTATCCCGATCGTTACCGCTACCAGGGCAGCGCCGGTGCCACGCTCGTGGCCGATCTGCAAGCGGCGGATTTCGACACCTACCTCACTCTGGTGACGCCCAGCGGCGTGCGCCTGAGCAACGACGACTACAACGATGATCAAAACCACTCGCGGTTGAAGCTGGCCTTGACCGAAACCGGCGAGTATCAAGTGGAAGTGGCTGGCTATTACAGCAGCGCCAGCGGGGCGTACCTGCTGAAACTCGCGCAGATCACCACCGTCGCCGACAACGACTACGAAGGCGCGCTCGATAGTGACGACGCCGTGTCGGATAAAGGCGAATTTGTCGACACCTACACCTTTGAAGGCCAGAGCGGCCAGTTTGTGAGCATCGAACTCGGCTCCGACGCCTTCGACACCTTTCTGGTGCTCAGATCTCCTGATGGCTCGGTGGAATTCAATGACGAGGCGGAATGCTCTTACGAGAACTGTCAGTCAACTTACTACTACAACAGCGTGATCGAGCGGGAGTTATCGCTACCCGGCACCTATACCGTGCGCATCATGTCCTTTGCGCCGGGCGAGACGGGGGCTTATCACCTGCATGTCGTGCAGAGCGATATGAGTCATTGACTGTTCCCGCAGCGTTATTCCTTCCGCCTCAACCTCTTGCCACTGGCGCTTGCTATGAAAATGTTGTCTTTGCTTGCCGCTGTGATGTTGTCGCTGTGCAGCGTGCCTTGCGTAACCTTTGCGGCAACACTCGATTTCGGCGATGACACCAGCGGGCAGGCGCATAACGGCAAATGCGACGATCCGCGTTTCAGCGGCCCTGGCAGCGCGGCGGTGCTGATCGAGCAAAATGCCTACCGCGATGCCAGCGATTGCCGCGATCTCTATCAGCGTGGCCAGATTCAAACAGCGAATGGCAAAAGCGCGCGGAGTACGCCGGGAGCCGTCAATGCGAAAAGCCGCTCCTTTGGCGACGACGCCAGCCGCTGGGCCCGCAACGGCGAATGCGATGACCCGCGCTTCAGCGGCCCTGGCGCCGCCCGCAAGCTGGCGCAGGTGGATCGTTTTCACGCTGCCACCGATTGCAGCAGCCTGTATCGGAGTGGCGGTATCCGTTTGGCATCTGGGGCCGTCGGCGCGGGGGATGA
>JAIRJU010000312.1 GCA_031260485.1 Pseudomonadales bacterium
TTGGGACAGCACGAAAGTGCCGAACTCGCTCGACCAGGGTAACTGCCAAAACGCCAGGTAACTTGCTGCCCAAGGCGAGTTGGCCCATACCAAGGCCGCCCCTGTAGCAAGCAACAACAAGGCGCTGCTGAGCACGTGCATTGCGCCTGCCTCAGCGCTTGGTAAAGGCCAGATCCTCACCCACCAGCTTGACCACCACCGTACTGCCCGGCGGGTAGTCGCCACCGAGCACTTGCTGCGCCAAGGGATTTTCCAGCCACTGCTGAATCGCGCGCTTGAGCGGACGCGCGCCGTAGATCGGATCGAAGCCCAGCGCGGCGATTTTGTCGAGCACGCCAGGATCGAGTTCGAGCCGCAGATCGAGATCGCTCAAGCGCTGCCGCAACAGCTTGAGCTGAATGTCGGCGATGCCGCGCACCTGCTCCTTGTGCAGCGGATGGAACACCACCACTTCGTCGATACGGTTAATAAACTCTGGCCGGAAATGCCGCGTCACCACCTGCATCACCGCGGCTTTCACCTGGTCATAAGCGGCTTCATTGTTGTCATCCTGCATCAGATCCTGAATGCGCTCGGAACCGAGGTTCGAGGTCATCACCACCACCGTATTGCGAAAATCCACGGTACGGCCATGACCATCGGTCAGGCGGCCATCATCGAGCACTTGCAGCAAAATGTTGAACACGTCGGGATGCGCCTTTTCCACCTCGTCGAGCAGCAGCACGGAATAAGGCCGACGCCGCACCGCTTCGGTGAGATAGCCGCCTTCCTCATAACCCACGTAACCAGGCGGCGCACCGATGAGACGCGCCACCGAGTGCTGCTCCATGAACTCTGACATGTCGATGCGCACCATCGCATCTTCGGTATCGAACAGGAACTGCGCCAAGGCCTTGCACAACTCGGTCTTGCCCACGCCGGTGGGGCCGAGGAACAGGAACGAACCGTTGGGACGCCGCGGATCAGACAAGCCGGAGCGCGAACGGCGCACGGCGTTGGCCACGGCGTTGACCGCCTCGCTCTGGCCGATCACGCGCTGGTGCAGCGCTTCTTCCATGCGCAGCAATTTCTGCTTCTCGCCTTCCAGCATTTTCGCTACCGGAATGCCGGTGGCACGCGCCACCACCTCCGCGATTTCCTCTTCAGTGACGCGATTGCGCAGCAGCTTGAGTTCGCTCAGTTGCGGTTCGGCAGCGGTTTTCAGGCGTTTTTCCAATTCTGGAATGATGCCGTACTGTAATTCCGACATACGCCCCAGATCGCTCGCGCGCCGCGCCGTATCGAGATCGATGCGCGCCTGTTCCAGATCACTTTTGATTTTTTGCGAGCCTTGCAGCGAGCTTTTTTCCGCGCGCAGCACTTCATCGAGATCGGCGTATTCCTTCTCCAGCTTGGCGATGTCTTCTTCAAGTTTTTCCCGGCGCTTTTTCGAGGCCTCATCGGTTTCCTTCTTCAGTGCCTCGCGCTCGATCTTCAACTGGATCAAGCGGCGTTCGAGGCGATCCATGTCTTCCGGTTTGGAGTCGATCTCCATGCGGATCAAACTCGCGGCTTCGTCGATCAGGTCGATGGCTTTGTCCGGCAGTTGGCGATCGGTGATGTAGCGCTGCGACAAACGCGCGGCGGCAATGATGGCGGCGTCGGTAATGTTGACACCGTGATGCACTTCGTAGCGTTCCTTGAGGCCACGCAAGATGGCGATGGTGTCTTCCTCGTTCGGTTCTTCCACCAGCACTTTTTGGAAGCGGCGTTCCAAAGCGGCGTCTTTCTCGATGTACTGACGGTATTCGTCGAGCGTCGTGGCGCCCACGCAATGCAGATCGCCGCGCGCCAGCGCCGGTTTGAGCATGTTGCCGGCATCCATGGCGCCTTCGGCCTTGCCAGCGCCGACCATGGTGTGGATTTCGTCGATGAAGAGAATCACCGCACCTTCCTGCTTACCCAGTTCGTTCAGCACCGCCTTCAGGCGTTCCTCAAACTCGCCACGGAATTTGGCGCCGGCGATCAGCGCGCCCATGTCGAGCGACAGAATGCGCTTGCCCTTGAGCCCTTCCGGCACTTCGCCGTTGACGATGCGCTGCGCCAGGCCATCGACAATGGCGGTCTTGCCCACGCCGGGTTCGCCAATGAGCACGGGGTTGTTCTTGGTGCGGCGCTGCAACACCTGAATGGTGCGGCGGATTTCCTCGTCACGGCCAATCACCGGATCGAGCTTGCCCTGCTCGGCGCGTTCGGTGACATCCACGGTGAATTTCTTGAGCGCCTGGCGCGAATCCTCTGCTTCGGAACTATCCACGCTGGCGCCGCCGCGCAGCGCCTTTATCGCGTTTTCGAGCGCGGAAGGGCTTACCGAGAAAGAATTGAGCAGCTTGCCGAGCGCACCTTTATCCTGCATCGCCGCCAACAGCACGTTCTCGCTGGAAATAAATTTATCGCCGCTCTTCTGCGCCACTCTGTCGGCCAGGTTGAGCAACTTGTTGAGATCGGGCGACACATTGATCTGGCCGTCACTGTCCTTGATCACCGCCAAGGCGTCGAGCAACTGATCGAGCCCTTTGCGCAGCGCCGGCACGTCGAAGCCAGTCTGCATCAGCAGCGGCCGGATCGAGCCGCCCTTCTGATCGATCAGCGTGGTCAAAAGATGCACCGGCTCCAGATAGCCGTGATCGCGCCCCACCGCCAACGACTGCGCGTCGGCGAGCGCCTGCTGTAATTTACTGGTCAGTTTGTCCATGCGCATGAAGCGGCTCCCATGAGGTTTACTGCCCCTTAAGGTGGGGAGTGGAGCGGCGGATTCAAGAGAGGCTTTGCGCCTATTTGAGCGAAGTCATGCGAAGCTTGGGGGAACAACGAACGGATTGGGCTGGGTTTAGCGCGCTCAAGCCACCCGTGCCAGCATCACCTTAGTGTCCTGAGTTAGAAGTTCATTGAATTATTTGAAAGTATTCCCATCTTTGTCGTATAGGGTATGGACACGACGAGGACAATGATGCGCGGAAGACCGAAGGCACAACTAATGTTGA
>JAIRJU010000335.1 GCA_031260485.1 Pseudomonadales bacterium
CTGCCTGCCGCGCTGCGCGCACCTGTTCAACTCGCGCATCCACGCTGCCACCTATGTTTGACGCAAGGCGTGAACTACATCGGCGACTGAAGCGATGGAGCGCGAACCCGCCGATTGTGCTAGTCTGCGCCCCTCTTTGAAGGGGGCGACCGGCTTCGACGTGGGTTGCGAAACTTCAGGGGCGTACCGAGGTGCATGGCCCTCGTTAATCTCTGTGCAAACTCTAGTTGCCAACGACGACAACTACGCTCTGGCGGCTTAACCCCGCCTAACCTCCGACCCGCTGGTGCCTGTGCCACGGACCCGGGGGACGCGCTCACAGGATCGCGATGCCTCGTGCTACGGGATGCATCGTTAAGAGACACCGTTAGCTGGCTGAGCGTCTTCCCTGTTGCTCGGGTAGCGTGAGGCGAGACCCCAAAGAGACAACTACGTGCGTAGAGCCTGAAATGTAGGACTTGCGGACGGGGGTTCGATTCCCCCCGCCTCCACCATATACTCCTCCTGTAACATACCGGAAAATCACTAACGCCCTGAGAAATCAGGGCTTTTTTATTGACCGCGTTCCCTGAGCGTCACGAGTATACAATGGAGTTACCGCAAAGATGACGGTAGCTTTGGCGGTAACTCTAAACCAGCCGCCACCAGTTACCGCCAAGAGGTGACGCCATGCCCAAGCAGACAAAACCCCTGACAGCCTCCGAGGTGGAAAACGCCAAGCCGCAGGCCAAGCCGTACAAGCTGCGCGACGGTGGCGGGCTATTCCTGCTGGTGACGCCCACAGGCGGCAAGTGGTGGCGACTGGAATACCGCCGCCCGACAACCGGCGCGCGCAACACGCTATCGCTGGGCACCTTCCCTGCTGTGAGCCTCAAGCAGGCCCGCCAACGGCGCGAGGATGCCCGCGAGCGGCTGGCCGAGGGCATAGACCCCGGCGAACAGCGGCAGGCCACAAAGGACGCAGGATTGGAGCGGGCTGCCAACAGCCTCGAAGTGGTGACACGCGAGTATCTAGCGAAGAAGGCCATTGAGCGCACCGAGGGCACGGCGCGTCGGGCGCTGGCATGGATGGAGCAACACGTTTTCCCGCACCTTGGCGGGCGGCCCATTGATGAAGTGGAGGCACCGGAACTGCTGGCTGTGCTGCAACGGCTGGTCAAGCGCGGCACCCTCGACAGCGCCAACCGTGTGCGGGTTGAGCTATCCGGCGCATTTCGCTACGCCATCGCCACGGGCCGCGCCAAACGCGACCCGGCATATGATCTACGCGACGCCCTGCCCCGCCACACCAAAACGCACTTCGCGGCGCTGACTTCACCGAGCGAGATTGCCGACTTGTTGCGCGCCATCGAGAGCTATCAAGGCGACCCGCTGACGCTGGCGGCGCTGAGACTCTCGCCGCTGCTGTTCCAGCGACCCGGCGAATTGCGCGGGATGGAATGGAGTGAAGTTGATCTTGATGCTGCCGAGTGGCGCATCCCGGCCAGACGGCAAAAACTGAAGAAGGCGCAGAAAGAAAATCCGCGCACGCCCGATCATGTGGTTTTCCTCTCCACGCAAGCGGTGGAAATTCTGCGAGAACTGCAACCTTTGAGCGGCGGCGGCAGGTACGTTTTCCCAAGCAGGCTAACGCCTGCGCGCCCGATGTCTGAAAACACTGTACGCAATGCGCTACGCAGGATGGGTTACGACAACTCGCAGCAAACCGCGCACGGTTTCAGGCACATGGCATCCACGCGATTAAACGAAATGAGCCTGTGGAATGCGGATGCAATCGAGGCGGCGCTATCGCACAAGATGCAAGGCGTGCGTGGTGTGTACGCAGGCAAGGCGCAGTTTCTCGATGAGCGGCGAAAGATGATGCAGGCGTGGGCTGATTATCTGGATGTGCTGCGCACCGGTTCAAACGTGGTTCCGATTCGCAGAGCGATATAACTGTTACAGCCGCGCCTAGCTCGACGGAGCGAAAATTCCGTAAACTCCATGGCTCTGGCGCAGTTTCTTTCTCAGGAGCGTGAGGGTTCGTGTTGTGAATGATTCTACAAATTTCTTGACAGGAACAAGAAAAAATTATGTATCAGAAATTGAAAACATGTTGCGGCGGCTCGGCCCGTACAAGGATGAAGAATCGAAAGACATGGCTGCTCACATCCTTGGCAGCGTGATTAGCCTCCCTGAAACACTTGCGAGCGTATTCACCAACGACAAAAAACACGCTAGCGCAACCGAGACTATCGGTGAAGCCGTATTGCAAACGCTTGAGAAAGCGTCTGCGGGTGGCGTGACGTTCAACGAAGTAAGCAACGCCATATCATCTTGCCTACAAAGCATTGATAAGAAAAAATTCGACAATGAAATAAAGAATTTCTGCACACTGATGACAGCCTTGTCCTTGAATCATTTATCTTTGGCTATACGTACAGATGTGCACGGGAACGAAAAAGAACCATGGCAGATTGCGGCGTGGAGCAAAATCGCCGTCGCGAATAGTTTACTTGGCATGGTGTTTGGTGCCGCCTACGCAGACACCGTCCACCGCGACCACAAGAAGAAAGGAGCGCGCAAATCTCACGCCAGCGACTACGCGAGGCGAGATGTAGTACGGGCCGCATACAAAGCGGGAGAATTCAAAAACAAAAACAAGGCCGCTGAAGAGTTGTCCCAGATGCTTGGCATTCCCTACGAAACCGTGAGGGACTATCTGAAGAATACCTAGTCATGGGCTCTGCTAGCAGGGCCTATGCTTTATTAGCGGAGCCTATGCTCTGCTAGCAAAGGTCTTATTTGCCATCAAAGTAACAGCAATCATCACTCCATGCCCCCCCCCGCTGCTGCGGGAAACATGGAGAACGCTGCAATGTCTGGTTATATCGGTTACGTCCCGCCTTTGACGCAATCCCTGCAACCCGATGAGCTTGTCTCGCCAAAAGAGGCTGCCGCAATCCTTGGCAGCAACGAACGAACGTTAGCGAACTGGCGAACGCTCAAGCAAGGCCCGCGATTCGTAAAACTTGGTGCGCGCATGGTTCGCTATCACCGCACTGATTTAGCTGCCTTCCTCACTGGTGCCGCATGAGCACCGAAACCATTCCGCCGACTTCGGAGCAGACCGAGGGAGACGCAAGCAATGACATGAGCGCGCACGATGCCGCGCCCGGAGCCGTTAGCGACGGACTCCGGGACGGACTTATATCGAAAGGGAACGCTCAAAGTATAGCACGGGCAGTTGATCCGGTAATTGACGAGCAAGGTCCGGCTGACATTGCATCAGTAAGCATTAACGCTGGTGCGCCTGATTCCTGTCTCTATCCGGTCGGTGTGCATGTGGCAGAGGTCGGGCAAGTTGGTGGAATTGAAGCCCAACGTACCCTCATAACTGAACGTGACGAAGCCAGACGAGAGCTTTAGCGGCAGGAAAATCAACGCATTCAAGAAACTGAAATAAGTACCAAGGTTGAGATACTCACACTGGATGGAATGCTGGCCGAGATGGTTTGGATTTCAAACGGATCACAGGTTGGAATGTTGAGTAACCCGCGCCATGTGTTGTCATTCAATGACTATGCGAATATGACAGCGGCGAGCGTTAAAACTATCAAGAAAGACAGGAAAATACCGGTATCAAAACTCTGGAAAAATGACCGACGACGAAAGACCGTTGAAACGATGACCTTCCATGCTGGTGAGCCGCCTATCTGTCGTGACCCGGACGGCAGAAACGCTTTCAATATCTGGCGTCCCATCGAGCGACACACCATCAATGATGCTGATTTGCAGAAACACATAGAGCCATTCATGGTTCAGGTCGCGTACTTGTTTCAAGACCCCACTGAGCGCGATGTTTTCTTGGATTGGTTGGCGCACATCGAACAGCTTCCCGGGAAACTGCCACACTACGGATGGTTACACATTGCCACCAATACTGGCACCGGCAGAAACTGGCTTGCATCGGTTCTGTCGCGTGTGTGGCGTGGATATGTAGCGCCGAATGTTGATCTTCCACAACTTCTTAGGTCAGATTTCAACGGCACTCTGGCTGGCCGTGTGCTGGTGATTGCCGATGAGGTTCAAGAGGGCGGCGGTGAAACTCCCTACCGGCACGCAAGCCGCCTAAAGAGCTTAGTTAATGAGGAAACTCGAAATATAAACCCCAAGTACGGGCGACAGTATCGAGAGTGGAATTCATGCCGGTGGCTGGTATTCAGCAATCACGACAATGCGCTGCCATTGGTCGATACAGACCGCCGATGGTGGGTGGTTCGGCACAGGGCAGCCCCAAGAGCACCAAGCGACTACAGCCAGCTTTACGGGCTGCTGGACGATCCCGAATTCATCAATGCAGTTGGCGTCTACCTGCAAGGTCGGAATATCCGCACATTCAACCCTGGCGAAAGGCCGCCGATAAACGAGGCAAAGAGGGCAATCATGGATGCGTCACGGTCTGTGTTGAGTCAACATGCAATGGAGTTGGTGAAGGCGTGGCCATGCGAGGTGATTACAAATGGTGATGTTACTGATGCCTTGCGCGACAGTGACGAGTGGGCACCGACCAGTGTCGCCGTACACCGCGTAATGCTTGAGGTTGGTGCTATTCAGTACCAGAATGGAAAACCTGTGAATGTCAGTGGAAAATCGGCACGATGCTGGATTCTGCGCAACATGGAACGCTGGATGAATGCAGCGCCATACGAAATTGCTGCTGAAATCGAACGTGCCAGAAAACTTGGCTTTGGTAATGACGCTCTTGAAATACTGGCCAACTCAAAAGGCAGGTGAGCATCTAAGGCTTGGTTACAGTTACAGCAAGTTACGCCATTTCCACTAAGGCCATGAAATCAGCTTTCATAAATCATGATGTTATAGGCAGAGGCGTAACGTGCTGTA